>NZ_SMMD01000897.1 GCF_009711475.1 Fulvivirga aurantia | reverse complement strand
TTTTTATTCATCTTCTATATGCAATTGACCGGCTCGGAGCTCAGCGGCTTTCTGGCAAATGTGCCTGAGTTGTCTTCCACGAATGTTATTCTACATATATCCATTTTAACATTTTACGCGGGTTTGTGTATGCTTTGGTCTAAACTCCAGCGAAATCAAACCAAAGAAGCAGGAATTAGTCAGCTTAATATGGAAGAGCAACTCAAGCTGATGGATACGAATATAAACTTTGCCAATAGTATAAGCCAGGGCAACCTCAACGCCACTTATGAAGCCGAAAAGGCCGATAAGCTTGGTGAATCACTCATGAACATGCGGGATAGCCTGGTAGAAGCTGCAGAGCGTGAGGCGAAAGAAAGGTTTGTAAATGTTGGTTTGGCTTCGATTGGAGAAATCTTAAGAAACAATGCAGATAATCTCACAGAGCTGTGTGATCAGGTAATTGGAAAACTGGTAAACTATATGAAAGCCAACCAGGGGGGCGTATTCATACTTTATAAAGATGAAAATACAGATGAAGAGTACCTGGAGCTAAAAGCCTGCCGCGCGTATGACCGTAAAAAATTCATGGAAAAGCGGATTGCTTTGGGGCAAGGTCTCGTGGGGCAAGCTGCTATTGAGAAGCAGACCATCTACATGAAGGAGTTTCCAAAAGACTATATCAATATTACCTCTGGGCTTGGTCTGGCTAACCCTACAAGTCTTGTAATTGTACCGCTAAAATCTAATGAAGAAATCGTTGGCTGCATCGAAATGGCCTCTTTTGAGGAGTTTGGAGAGACCGACATGGAGTTTTTAGAAAAAGTTGGTGAAAGCATTGCCTCCACAGTTATTTCTGCTCAGACGAATCAGCAGACCAAAGAATTACTTGAGCAATCTAAACAGATGACTGAAGAAATGCAGGCTCAGGAAGAGGAAATGAGGCAAAATATGGAGGAAATGCAGGCAACCCAGGAAGAAATGGGTAGAAACCAGCGAGAGCTTGCAGAAAAAGAAGCCAACCTCAATGCCTTGATAAATAATACCACAGACTCAATTATTACTATTGACAATAACTACAAGGTAATAGTGATGAATGATGTTGTGAAAAACCGGTACATAGGTACTCAATATGAAGGACTGGGCGAAGGCTCTAATGCCCTGGATATGCTTGGAGACGTACGCGAAGAGTGGAAAGGCTATTATGACCAGGCACTCCATGGTGAGCGACTCAACTTTACACTAAAAAGCTCAGTAAAAGGAGAGAACTCCTGGAGAGAGTATTTTATAAACCCGATTAAAGACAATGCTGGAGTTATAGTCGGAGCCTCAATTTTCTCAAGAGATATAACAGACAAAATGAGGCTTGAAGAGGAAATGACGCAAAAAGGCTATGTACTTGATGCCATGATCAATAACACTCAGGATACTTACTTTGCCATTGATAATAACTACCAAATCATTGTGGCCAATAGGGTGATAAAACAAAGATTTGAAGAATCTGGCATAAGCCTCGAGCCAGGTGAAAATATACTCAATAAGCTACCCGCTGAGGCCAAAAGTTTATGGAAGGAACGCTACGATCGTGCCTTAAATGGAGAGCGCTTCACACTGGAAGAGGAACGACCAACCAAAGAAAAGAAGCTTTATCTAAAGATTTATTGTGATCCAATAAAAAATACTGACCAGGAAATAATAGGCGCCTCGGTCATCTCAAGAGATATTACCGAAAGAAAAGAGGCCATGGATAAAGTAAGTGCTCTAAGTCAAGAGATAGCTTCATTGAAAAAGAAATAAATAGCTTAGTTTTTTCTGGCTTCTATTTGCTCAATGAGCAAAATCATTTTTTCATGAGCCAAATAGTCTTGAAAGGCCGGTTGCTTTTTTATGCTTCTTACAGTAATCGATTGACTCTTCTCGACCACCTCTTGCAGGTAGGTGAAAAATTCCGTGTCATCCATATATGCTAAAATTTGAGCCATATTCCATTTACCCCATAGGTTGGGTTCGGTATACAGCCAAATTTGGTTTAAAAGAAAAGCCGTTTCATAATCCTTACTATTCATATAGCTAAAACTAGACTCAGCACATCGTGCCCATATCATATTAAGCAGCCTTAGTGCCATATTTCTTGTCAAAAAGTCGTCTTTTTTGGCACTTCTTTTGATCTCATCTACTTTGGTTTGCCACCAATTCATGTCTTTAAACTCAGAGCCTTCACCTACCTTTAGCTTAGTAAAGTGAAGCTCTGTAAAAGCTTCCCCTATTTCTCTTCTGATAGTAAGTTCTTTATCATTTATTTTCTTTTCTCTTTTTAATAGCCGGCTGTACTCTTTGCTGTTTTTTATTTCATCTCTTGTTTGTTGCAAATTTTCTATATCTACATAGGCATTAAAATCGGTTATGAGGCCTGAGTAAATCTGATGAGCCAAAATATAATTGCCACCCTGAAGCACACTATCGGCCCTAGCTTTCTTTTGTGTAAATGCTCTTTCGATAAAAAAATCAGGACTTATTGATAGGCCTTCTTTCAATCCTTGTAACTCCAGCCAATTTATTGCCTCCAACAAATAGGCAGAAGGTGGCCATTGATGACCTGCCGGAAAAACCAATTTCTCATTAGAAATATTTAACTCATCGAGTTGCTGTTGTAGCAATCGATGTTCCTGGTAGTTCATGTCTTTATCACCAATAAGGGCCACATAATGCACCTTGCTGTCTCTTTTTAGTTGATAATCGTCTACACTAGCAAAGCCGGCTCCACAGGCAATTACACCCCTAATTTGTCCGGCAAGAGATGCAACGGCAGAGGCAACGCGAGAACCACCGGAAAACCCGGATGTATAGATTCTTTTGGGGTCAATCTTATACTTGAGCATAGCATCATTAAACATGGCTTCACCAGCCTCAAATGCAAGGTCCCAGGATCCATTTTTAGAATTATTTGAGCCTATTAATATATAACCCAGCTCTTCTGCAGCAGGTTGAAATTTTCTTACAGGGAGAATACCTCTTGCAGCAGGATCAAAAATTATGATTAGAGGGTATGACCTGGAGGAGTCATATTTGGTTGGTAAGTATAAAGCGTAGGATTGCTCTGGATATTCATCACAAAATACAGAATCAATAATCTCCCCTCGAGGCAAGGATTGAGCTCGTGTGCTTTGGATTGCCAATAGAGCTAATATGAAAAGCAACAATCGCATAACTTAAAGATAATAAGAAAGTGCCTCAAAGCACATCTCTGCAAACCTTGAGGCACCTCTATCATTAAACGTATAAACTTACTCGTCCCACCAGAATCTTTGCTGTAGATTAGGTGTCTTTATTGGTAAATTCTCCAGGTTTAAAAGCCTCTCCTCTTGTGGATAAGGCAATCTTCTTGGAATTTCACCATTAGCATTAAAAGCATTTGTACCACCAGGCACAACTGTAAGGTTTGGAAACCCTGTTCTTCTGTAATCATTCCATGCCAAAATGCTTTGAGAATAACAACCAATGTACTTCTCATTGATGATGATCTCCAGCCATTCGTTTTGAGTTGTAGCTGCGGCCCATCTCGCGTCTAGATCAGCCTGGTAGGCTGCTGGCGTATTTGCTCCTGTTATTTTTCCAAAAGAAGCTGAAACCGCCTCATCAAGTGCTGCTTTGGCAGCTACAGGATCAGATGCTGTTTGCATAAGCTCAGCTTCTGCCTCTATAAATTTCACCTCAACGAAACTCATCAAAACTACTGGTGAGTTGCTGTTTGCATAAAAGCTAGGACTGTCGCCTTCACCCTCTTCGAATAACGTACCATCAAGCAATAACTCCTTGCGGGTATCATCATCAGTGAAGGCATTGGTAAAGTAGTTTCCCATTTTTATGTTACCAGCTCTACTTTGACTGAACTGAAATTGAGGATTTGTTTCATTTGCCCCATTTCCAAACAACATTTCAAAATCACCTGCATTGCTCGCAATTGCGTTAGGAATCATACCTAAGGCTGTGGCATAAGCCGCAGGGTTTTGCTTAGCTGCCTGAAAGGTATATCTCACTTTCAGCGATTCTGCTGCTGTAATCCATGCGCTTAGATCTCCATTAAATATCAAATCATCGCCTCCAGGGCTGCCGCCTGTGCTTTGAGCAGCACTCAAATTAGCAATGGCTTCGTCTAGTAAATTAGGTAAGGTAGTAGAATACAACTGCTCTTGTGTATCATAAGTAGGTGTAAAATTACCCTCATCCGCCTGAAAGGCATTAGAGTAAGGTATGTCCCCAAAAGCATCTGTGAAAGTACCGATCCCTGTTGCCATAAGTACTTGTGCTACGCCTTTGTAATGAGGTGCATCCTGCACTTCTGCCTTTTCTATCAATACATTTACGGTATTGAGCGAATTGTAATACATGCGCTGCCAAACACCATCTGTATCTGCATCTCTGATCAGGTATCGATAGTTGTCTTCCTGCTGAGCGTTTATGCCTTCAAACTGCTGGGTCAGCAGTCCGCTTATTCTTACAATTTCTCCCCCGATAGCCCAAGACACAGCTGTTTCCGCAGAAGGCAAAAGTGCCGACATAGCAACATCTGTAGGTACGGCAGGGTCTACGTTAGTATCTCCAAACTCACAGGCTGTAACCAATGATAGAGACACGAACAGAATACAAGTTTTCTTTATTATATTTTTCATATCTGTAATCAATTAAAAAGTAATGTTAAGATTGATTCCGTAGCTCTTTGTGTTAGGATTGTTGAAGTAATCATACCCTATTACGTTGCTAGAATCACCTGTAAGATTGGTTTCTGGATCTATACCTGTATAATCTGTGATGAGAAACAGGTTTCTGGCAGTAAGCCCAATATTTACGGCACTAAAAGGCAACTTAGACGTTAAGCTTTGAGGGAGATCGTAAGTAAGCGATACATCTCTCATTCTTATCCAAGAGCCATCTTCAATGGTAAGCTCTGTTAGGTTTACAAAACCATAGTTTTGGTAGAAGTTTGTGCCTCCATCAGTACCTCCTTTTACAACTTCGATATTGTTGGGAGTCTCTGTCGCTACCACTGTTCCATCAGTTTGTACCTGACCAAGAACACCATCAAATATTACTCTTTCATTTCTGTCTAAAGTCTCAGCTCCAACACCAAAATTATTTAGCACACCTTTGGTACCATTATATACATCACCGCCTTCTCTTATGTCTAGTAAGAAACTTAGAGTAAGGCCTTTGTAGCTTATCGTATTTCTAAAGCCTAGCAAAAAGTCTGGGTTAGGATCTCCCACAATACCCTGCGTAGGATCTTCTAATGGTATACCATCTGCCGGGTTGATTACTTTATTGCCGTTCTCGTCTCTTAAGAATCTACTTCCGAAGAAAATACCGTAAGGCTCACCCTCAGCAATACGTTGTGTCCCGAAAGGATCAATCGTAATAAATGGTATGCCTTCAGCAAGTTTCTCAACAGTATTTCTAATTCTTGTAAAGTTTAAACCTACATCATAACTAAAGTCTCCGCTGGAAACTACGTTGGCTGTAAGTGCTGCTTCTATACCTTTATTGCTCAATTCTGCCGAGTTGATAGCTCGCTGTTGCCAACCACTGGCGCTTGGGATGGTTACGTTGAGTATTGCATCCTCAGTTGTAGCATCAAAATATGTTACATCAAGGCCGATTCTACCATCAAAAAACTGGAAGTCACCACCAAACTCAATAGTTGTAGTGGTTTCTGCTTTTAGCTGAGTATTACCAAGTGTTGCATCAGGATTAAAGGCATTAAGTCCTAAGGCCGGGAAAATAACACCCTGAGGGGTTGTCCACCCGTCTCGTACTCTAGACTGCACAAAACCATTGTTGGTAACAGCAAAAGGCGCATCGTTACCCACCTGACCCCATGAAGCTCTTAGCTTACCATAATTAAAGGTAGAGGAGTTGATCCCAAATGTTTGTGTGAAATCCCAACCGATACTTGTCGCAGGATAGAAAAACGAGTTATTCTCTTCTGGCAAAGTAGATGACCAGTCGTTTCTTCCACTTAAGTTTATGAATAGCTCGCTGTTGTAATTAAGCGTAAGTGTTCCGTACAATCCGTATAACTCTCTACGAGTCACACCTTCGGAAACGTTTACAGCAGTCGCACTGGCAATATTAAAAAAGCCTGGTGAGGCTAAACCCTGACCGTCTATACGGTTGATGTGCACATCTTTATTAAAATAATTGTGTCCTACAGTTGCGCTCAAACTTAGTCTTTCTGAGATATCCTTATTTACAGTGACTAAAAAGTCTGAGTTTAAGTCAGTACTTGTAATGGTTTGGTTTATAACCTGCCCTACAGGTACACTAGAGGAATTTACATCATTTCTAAAAATACGGTCATCACCATAAGTATCTATACCAATTCTATAAGTGAAGTTTAGCCATGGCAGTGCATCATAAGACAACTGAGTATATCCAATAATTCTATTTACCTCATCTGTAGTGAAGTTTTTATTTACAGTAAAGTATGGATTGTCATAGATACTTCCTCCACGATAGGCCCTTTGGCTACCATCTTCGAAAATAAAACCCGCACTATTGTCAAATGAAGGAGATGTACGGAATAAACCCAACATCACACCTGATGTATTAGATCCATTTTGCACTCTCTGACCTCCGGAGTTTACATAATTAGCAGATAAGGTGGCTGTGAAATTTTTGAACAGCTCAGCACTGGTAGTTGCTCTAAAACTCGTACGGCCATAATCACTATTTGGCATAATACCAGTTTGGTCTAATCTACCGACAGAGAAAAAGTATGTTGCCTTTTCGGTACCTCCCTGCACACTCAAGTTGTGTGTAACGTTAGTTCCTGTCTCAAAGAAATCTTCTGTATTGTTATAAGACTGTGCTACTCTATTAGTTGCTCTAGGGTCACTGGCAGGTACTATTAGGCCATTAGGATCCCAAATTGAAGGCTCGTTGGCATATCTAAGACTTGTAATCAACGGCCCCCAGCTCTGGCTTTGTGTCGAGCCGGTCATCGGTGACTGAAATGTTGGAACGCCACCCTCAACTGCTCCCTGAGCATAAATGGTCTGTAAATCTGGCAGCTTATTAACTCTATCGATGGAGTAGCCTAAAGAATACTTGATCTTTGCGGCAGCATTTCTAGAGCCTTTTTTAGTAGTAATCACCACGGCTCCGTTAGCAGCTCTTATACCATATAAAACCGTAGCTGCAGGCCCTTTAAGTACTGTAAGGGATGCCACATCTTCAGGGTTGATATCTATCGCCCTGTTAGAATTTGTAACCCCTCCCGACCCCAGGTTAGAAACATCATCTTCTGGTGAGTCAGCCGTGTTAAAGGTAGAGTTATCTATAGGTATACCATCTATTACAAATAATGGTCCATTGCTACCCTGCACAGATTTATTTCCTCTGATTCTAATTTGTGCCGCAGCACCTGGCGTACCACCAGAGCTAGTAACCTGAACTCCTGCAACCTTGCCACTTAAAGCTGACACAAAATTATTCTCACCTGATTTTAAGATTTCTTCTGAATCTACATTTTGGATAGAATAACCCAGCTCTCTCTTATTAGCTTCTATACCGGCTGCTGTAACCACAACTTCGCTGAGTTGCTTTACATCACTGGCCATTTCTATATCAATCGTTGAGCGAGAACCGACAGTAATTTCCTGCGATTCAAATCCAACAAAAGAAAATACCAGTACCGCGTCTGGTCCCGGAACGTTGATCCTGTAGTTACCCTCTATATCTGTAATGGTACCCACGGTTGTCCCTTTTAATAATACACTCACTCCGGGTAGACCAGCATTATCGTCCAGCGAAGTGACATTGCCTGATACAACTCTATCTTGAGCCAACGCGGTTATAGTCGTGGCACTTAGCAGAAAGGAACAGGCAATCATAAATCGTAAAAACTTCTTCATAAGCGTTTGATTTTGATTAAAATTTTACCCTTTGGAGAATACCCATTCTCCTCTGGACAAGGTATACACTTATGTTGCCCTAGAAATCACCCAAAATGCTTGAAAATTGACTTACAGATATTCTGTGCTAGTTTTGAAAAAACAGCGTTTTACAGGATGTAGTAGAGAAAATAGTAACTTTTGCGTTAAGCGGAGTGTAGCAAAATCACGTAAATAGAATGACGTCACACTCCTTATTTGGGCGTGCGAGTGCGAGAAAGGTAGATACCAAAGATGATTAATACCATGCCGAAATAATGACCTAATACAAGTTGTTCACCATCGATTAGGCCCCATCCGACTGCAATGATCGGTATTATATAGGTTACAGAACTCGTAAATATTGGAGAAGTGATTTTTACCAATTGATTGAATATAATAAGCGCAATGGCTGTGCCAAGTACACCCAACGTAACAACAGCTGCCAGAGACAGCCATGCCCCATCTACAGTGAATGATGTGTTTATAAAATCTGTGGCAAATAAGAGATAACTAACGGCAGCCGGCCCAACGATAAGGAGAGAAATACTCGTAATAGTACGCGCTCTTAAATCAGGGATTTTGTACTTGATAAGGTTGAGGTTGGCTCCATAAAATATGGTTGCTAATACCACATAAAGCCCATAATAATTGAGGTCGCTCATGCTACCTCCAGAACTGGCAACTATTAAAAATACGGTACCAATAAAACCAGTGAGCAGGCCAATAACAGTTTTTAAACCTATCTTTTGACTAAAAAACAACACTCCCAGCAACATTGTAAAGAGGGGGGTAAGTGCATTTAAAATACCAGCCACGGAGCTCGGCAATTCGGTTTGGGCTTTGGCAAATAGAAAAGCAGGCAAAAGACTGCCAAAAAGACCTACACACACCAAAAGAATCCAATGGTGTTTTTTAATATCTTTTAATCCTCTGATCGCAAAAGGAAGTAAAAAAATTGAAGCCGAGGCTATGCGTAGAGCACCAACCTCGCCCGGCCCGTAGACATCGAGACCTCTTTTAATTAAGATGAAAGAACTGCCCCAGATAAGTGCAAGCCCGATGAGCATTACCCATGCCAGCAGGTTTTTGTTTTCAGACATAGGTAATAATCTCTGTCAATTGGTGAGAAACGTTAAACTAAAATGGTTTGGTTTGAAAACTGATCTTCTACTTCTCTAAGTATACCTTTCAATTCTTCATGAGATTCAGACTCGACCAATCTGGTTCTGAAAGGCTTGAAATGTGATATACCTCTAAAATAATTGGTGTAGTGTCTTCTCATTTCATAGATTCCCTTTCGCTCGCCCTTCCACTCAACAGAAAAATCGAGGTGTTTGATGGCAACCGACACCCTATCAGAAATAGAAGGTGGTTGTAGCTTTTCACCTGTTTTGAAGAAATGTTTGATTTCGTTGAAGATCCATGGGTAACCGATAGCTGCTCTACCAATCATAATACCATCTACCCCGTATTTGTTTTTGTATTCTAATGCCTTCTCAGGTGAGTCTATATCTCCATTACCAAATATTGGAATGTGTATGTCTGGGTGGTTTTTGACCTCTGCAATTTTTGTCCAGTCGGCTACACCTTTGTACATCTGCTTTCGAGTACGGCCATGTATAGTTAAGGCTTGTATGCCCACATCTTGCAGGCGTTTAGCCACCTCTACAATTTGAATGGTGCTATCATCCCAGCCAAGGCGAGTTTTGACGGTTACAGGCAATTTTACCTGTTTTACAATCTTGGCAGTCATTTCCTGCATTTTAGGAATATTAAGCAATATACCTGCTCCTGCACCTTTACATGCTACTTTCTTTACCGGGCACCCGTAATTTATATCTATAACTTCTGGCTGAGCCTCCTCCGCTATTGCAGCAGCTTCACGCATCGATTGTATTTTATCACCAAATATCTGAATCCCGATAGGTCGCTCGTAATCGTAAATATCCAGCTTTTCGACACTTTTAGCAGCATTGCGAATAAGGCCTTCAGATGATATAAACTCAGTATACATCATATCAGCTCCATTCTCCTTACATACCGCTCTAAAAGGCGGATCACTCACATCCTCCATGGGAGCCAGTAACAGGGGAAACTCTCCCACTTCTACATTTCCTATTTTAACCATACTGCAAATGCCTGATTTAGCATGTTTTTTTAAAAGAAACCGTAAATTTACGGCAAAATATGAACAAATTCGATAATAATATACATCTCTCAACGCACCGAAGTTCCTCTCTTTCAGTTTTTTTAGTTCTTGTATTGTCGCTTATTGGTTTTTTTGTCATTGGTCCATTTTTAGGCTTACTGCTTGCCCAGCCATTTTATGATGGCAGCTTTGCCAATTTTCAGGCCGATATGCTGCATCCCTATGAGAATCCTGGTATGCGGGTGCCTTTCTATATAGTTCAGGGTATGGCCACCCTCACAGGTATGATCATCATGCCTTTGCTGTATTTATGGTTTATAGAAAAGAAGACCTTCGGTATATTCTTCGATAAACGCATTAGTCTCCTGCCTATGGTTGTTGCCAGTCTAATTGTGATTTCATTTATGGGAGTAAACTCCATTTTTATAGAGTGGAATGCGAGCATAGACTTTCCTGAGTTTATGCAAAGCTTTGAAAACTGGGCCAGAAAAACCGAGGACATGGCTACTCGCATGACCGAGTACCTTACAACTTTTGAAAATAGTGGTCAGTTTGCTTTGGCATTTCTAATCGTAGCCATTTTACCAGCAGTGGGCGAAGAGCTACTCTTCAGGGGAATATTGCAAAACCAGTTTTATAGTTCTACCAGAAACGCTCATTTAGCCATATGGATAGCAGCCATACTTTTTAGCACCATTCACATGCAATTTTATGGATTTATACCCCGCATGCTATTGGGTGCCTTATTCGGATATTTATACTATTGGTCGGGCAACCTATTTATTCCGATTCTTGCTCATTTGATAAATAACGGCCTGACACTCATCCTATTCTATTTATATGACCTGGAGGTAATAGAAACCGATGTTTCAAATACCGAAGCCGGTCCTTTGTACGCTGTCTTTATATTCGCTATTATTACCGCTATTCTTATATATTATTTTAGAAAGTTTTTCCTCAAAGCGAAAACTGACATATGAAGGGGTGGCAAAAAGTTTATAGTTCAGAACAATCTTACCGTGCTGACATTGTTAAGGCAGTGTTAGAAGATCATGGCATGAACCCCGTAACGGTGAATAAGCAAGATTCTTCTTACAACAACTTTGGCAACTACGAGGTACACGTGTCTAGCGAGCATGTGCTTAGCGCTTTGAAAATTATAGAAAATGACATCAATTTTAAATAAATATAGCAACCTTACCCAGCGTATTATAGCTGCACTCATTGGAGCTTTTGTAATCATCATGGGCCTTTATTACGGGCCTTGGACTTATTTTTGTGTTTTTCTCGGCATTTGTATAGTCACACAGCTTGAGTTTTATAAGCTAGTCGGTCTCGATGGCATGCTCCCACTCAAAACCTTTGGTACCATCTGCGGCTCTTTCATATTTACACTCACCTATCTGATTGAGCTGGGCTATGTAAATTCTAAATACTATTACACCATATTCCCGATAGCGGCCTGTGTATATCTCATATACCTTTACAAAAAATCTGAGAAAAAACCTTTTACCGGTATCGCTTTTACCTTTCTAGGTATTATGTACGTGGCCATCCCATTTTCACTATTAAATATTATTGCCTTTTACTCAGGCGTATATGAGTTTGAATTAATATTGGGTTCATTGCTGATACTATGGGCCAACGACACAGGTGCTTATTTCTCAGGCGTGAGATTTGGTAAGCGAAAATTATTTGAAAGAGTTTCCCCAAAAAAATCATGGGAAGGAAGCATAGGAGGATTATTCCTTGCACTTGCCATGGCTTTTGGCATTTCTCATTTCACCTCATTTATACCGCTTACTTCGTGGCTTTGTATAGGCATTATAATAGTAATAGGTGGTACCTACGGAGATTTAGTAGAATCACTCTTTAAAAGGAGTATAGAAATAAAAGATTCGGGTCGCTTAATACCGGGCCATGGTGGCTTTTTAGACAGGTTTGATGGTTTGCTTTTATCGGCTCCATTTATTACCGCGTTTCTTAAAATCTTTTAAATTTAAGCACCTGTAAGATTTATATTTCTTTAAATTTGCAATCGTTTACGACCAAAAAAAACAACATATGGGTTACATAGAGCCTGCTCCCATCAAAGACGAAAATAATCCCTTTGAAGCAATGATGTCGAGGTTTCACATCGCCTCGCAAATTTTGGGAATCGATGATGATATTTACAATGTTTTAAAATCGCCAGCCAAACAAGTGGTTGTTTCCTTACCCATTACTATGGATGACGGATCAATTCGCGTATTTGATGGCTATAGAGTTATTCATTCCAACATTTTAGGTCCTTCTAAAGGTGGTATCAGGTTTGATCCTGGTGTAAACCTCGATGAAGTAAAAGCACTAGCTGCCTGGATGACATGGAAGTGTGCTGTAGTTGACATCCCTTACGGTGGTGCCAAAGGTGGTATCAAATGTAATCCAAGAGAAATGTCTTCTGGAGAAATTGAGCGTTTGATGCGTGCCTACACACTCTCAATGATAGAGATATTTGGGCCAGATAGAGATATACCTGCTCCAGATATGGGTACGGGACCTCGTGAAATGGCCTGGTTGATGGATGAATTTTCCAGAACACAGGGTATGACCATCAATAGCGTAGTAACCGGTAAACCATTGGTACTTGGTGGTTCTTTAGGTAGAACCGAAGCAACCGGCCGTGGTGTAATGGTTTCTGCCCTCTCTGCTATGGAGAAGTTACAGATCAACCCATACAAAGCTACTTGTGCTGTACAAGGATTTGGTAATGTAGGTTCTTTTGCTGCGCTTCTTCTAGAAGAAAGAGGTGTGAAAGTAGTTGCGATAAGTGACTTATCTGGCGCTTATTACAACAGCAAAGGAATAAACATTCAAGAAGCCATCAATTATAGAAATGGCAATAATGGCTCACTTGAAGGATATACCGGTGCCGAAAAAATCGGTGGTGACGAGCTACTTGAACTTGAGGTAGACGTACTTGTACCTGCAGCTACTGAGGATGTAATTAACTCCAGAAATGCTGAAAGAATAAATGCAAAGCTTATCGTTGAAGGTGCTAATGGCCCAACGTCAGCTAAAGCAGATGCGATTATCAACGATAAAGGCATTATGGTTACTCCAGATATTTTGGCAAATGCCGGGGGTGTAACAGTATCTTACTTCGAGTGGGTACAAAACCGCCTCGGTTATAAATGGACTGGAGAGCGTGTAAACAGAAGATCTGACAGAATTATGAAAGATGCTTTTGACCACGTATACAAAACTTCTAAAGAACACGATGTATCAATGCGTATCGCAGCGTACGTTGTGGCTATTGACAAAGTAGCTAAAACCTATAAATATCGTGGAGGTTACTAAACCCCACGATATTCTATTTTGTTTTATAATAACGATTTGCGAGCTTTAATTGGTTTTGCAATATCACTTGTTTAAATAAATACCAATTTCGTGACTATTCATAAAGAAGGCAGGGTGCTGCTCATCGTTCTTGTAATTGTTCTTACTGCAATAAATCTAGGTGTATTCTACGGCATGCCTAACAACTCTCTTGTGTTTAATATAACGCTTGCTGCCAGTATAATCATCTTCTTGCTCATACTGCAGTTTTTTCGCAGCCCCAAGATTACTACACCCATTAATGATAAACATGTGGTGGCCCCGGCTGATGGAAAAGTTGTGGTTATAGAAGAAACCGAAGAGACTGAATACCTTAAGGACAAGAGAATTCAGATCTCAATTTTTATGTCTCCTGTAAATGTGCATGTGAATAGAATGCCTGTGAAAGGCATGATCGAGTTCTTTAAGTACCATGCGGGTAAATACCTTGTAGCCTGGCACCCAAAATCAAGTACAGAAAACGAACGTACCACGGTAGTTATAAAAACTCCAGGTGGTGTTTCTGTATTGATGCGACAAATTGCCGGTGCTATGGCCCGAAGAATTAAGTGGTATATCAAGGAAGGCCAGCAACTAGAACAAGGTCAGGAATTTGGCTTTATAAAGTTTGGCTCACGTGTAGATGTTTTCTTACCTACCGATGCAAAAGTAAAGGTAAATATTGGTGAGAAAACCAAAGGAGGAATGACAGTATTGGCAGAGCTTTAAACTCTGCCTTTTTTATAAAGATTTTACCAATCGCTCAAGGTAAGTTCTGTCAATCTCGTCAAAGCTGTCTAGCTTATCACTATCTATATCTAAAATCGCAGTTACCTCTCCATTTTTCATAATAGGCACTACTATTTCTGATTTAGAGTCTGAGCTGCAAGCAATATGGCCAGGAAACTCATCGACATTTGGCACAACCTGCGTTTTAGCTTCCGCCCAGGCAGTACCACAAACACCTTTACCCTTCTGGATTCTTGTACAAGCTATTGGTCCCTGAAAAGGTCCTAAAACCAATTCGCCTTCTTTAACCATATAAAAGCCCACCCAAAAAAAGTCCATCCCGTATTTTAAGGCTGCCGATACATTGGCTAAGTTGGCCACCTGATCAGTTTCCGTAGAAACTAAAGCCTCTATTTGAGGTATCAATGA
>NZ_SMMD01000795.1 GCF_009711475.1 Fulvivirga aurantia | reverse complement strand
GCCGTTTTTATTTCAAAAAAAATTTTTGCCATAGTGAAGTTTTATAACCTCCGGCTATCTTTGTCGTTAATGGAAAAGATTATGAAAGCACTCCTATTCTCAGTTTGCCTCAGCATACTCGCTCTCCCTTGTTTTGGACAGAGCGAAGATCGCTTGCCAGATGCTCTGGCTCAAGCTGACTCGCTTTTTAAAGTGAGGAAATATACCGAGTCTTTTAAAATCTACGAGCACCTGCTTTATGCAGAAAGACAAGCTTCACCAGCCATGCTTTTGCGTATGAGCTTTATCAAAGAAGGGCTTGGCAATAGCAGTGAAGCACTGTATTATCTCAACCTCTATTATCTGCAAACTGCTGATAGAAAAGTTCTTTCTAAAATGGAAGAGCTGGCCACAAAAGAAGGGCTTTTTGGGTACGACTTCAGCGATTGGGAGTTTATTCAAACTATTTTCTATAGGTACTTTATGCATTTTGTAGCTGTACTTTCTGCCTTGGCATTACTGATGTTGGCAATCATGTATTATCAAAAATTTAAACTCGGCAAAAGTCCTATACCCGCTGCACTTGGACTTATTTTTGTTCTATGCATTCTGTTTTATACACTCAACTTTGGCAAAGATTATGGCAAATCACTCGTCAATGACTCAAACACATACATCATGACAGGACCATCTGCTGGTGCTGAAGTGATAGCCGTGATTGGTAAAGGACATCGTGTGGAAGTAGGCAGTGATAAAGACGTATGGACTCAAATCGAATGGAAAGGACAGAAAGGTTTTGTAAAACAGGATAAGCTTAAGCCGATATCTTTCTAAGCAAATAACCTACTTCATCATCTGTACCCATCCTTTAAATTCTCTGTTTGAAAATTTAACCAGGTAATAATAAACACCGGTTGGCTCATTGGCGCCATCCCATTTAAAGTCTCTCTCGGCTGTTTGGTAGACCACTCTCCCCCATCGATTGTAAATCAACGCTCCCTGATACTGGCCGGCACAATTGTCAACGGGCAATATATTAATCAACTCACCATTTTCATCGTATCGGTAGGGACCAAAAAACGCATTTACATCATCTGATTTATTAGGGCTGAAGAAATTTGGAATAGTACCTAAATCATCCATCGGATCGATATCTTCGATGTGTACAGTAAATGCCAGCGTGTCCTGCTTGGGAGAAAAACAATTGTTATCCGAAAGCATAAAGCTGAAGGTATAGTTTTCTGTGTAAGTATCGTCTCTAAACACACTGCAATCGGGTGTCCAGGAGAAGTCTTCTGAAAGCTGTCCGACTGCTGCGATAGAGTCAAATTCAAATCCTTCTACTTCTGGCTCAACATTAAATAAAGTGAGTGTTATAGAATCATTGTCGATATCGAAACCACTCAAGCGAGCGTTGATACTTTCACCAATCAAAATGCTTAGGGTATCTTTCTCATTTTTAACCTGATTAAGGCTATTGAAGCGCAAGCGCGGACTGTCGTTGCTGGGAGTAAGTAAATTGACCTTAAGATCAAGCGTGTCTGCATTGGTGAGCTGGCAGGCATCTATATCTTCGGTAATGAAAAGCATATGCAGGCTATCCCGAGATGAGATATCAAAATTACAGGCCAGATTGATGTTGAGGTCGGACCTAATACCTGGCACACCAGCACCTTGTGTGTCTGCAAATGACACCCCAAAATCATTAAACTCAAAGCCGCTGGAAAAACCCTTTAGTGTTATCTGATCTTTATCAGCGTCATCAGCCTTGATAGGTACCACTAGCTCTTCACCTACGATATAGTTGAGCTTAATAGACTCTCTCTCAGGTTGTCCCTGTCTATAGACATTGGGTATGGTTTGGTCAGGAAACTCAATAATTAATGTTAGTAGTAACTGCTGAGGATCTTCCCACTCACACTTGTCTGCATCTTCGGCTGTAAATATGATATCGAAGGCTTTTCTTACCAAGTCTCCCTCACTCACATCTCGTGCTGAAGAAAAATTGAGGTCATCAGCATTACAATCAAAATTCCATTGCAATTCGGTACGTGCTTCACCGTCTGCGAAATTTATGGGAGCCAGCGTCATCCCCACGTCTTCAAAATTGAACCCCAAAGGCTCAACATCGAGCGTGAGAGTATGGAAATCATCGTCAAATGCATTGATAGGAACAGTGATTGAGCCACCCACCTGATCCACTACTGTTTGGGTAATTATACTTTTCCTGCTACCACCCCGATTATCTGCAAAATAGGCAAAATCATTTGGTGGTGGCGGCACATTTAAAGAGACGATAACCGTATCAAGGGCCGGCTGAGGACATGCATCATCATAGGCTATGATACCGACTTGGTAGAATCCATTTCTTGAGAAAGGACATTCCGGAAAACAGACGGTAAATCGCGCTGTATCAGCCTCACTTCTTATTTTTACATTCTCAGAAAAATCAATTTCTATATCTTCAAGCTCTGAATCAAAATTTATTGGAATCATTCTTATTTCGACACTTTCTTCAAGCTTGCCACTCACCGGCTGATCTGTGACTAATATCTCAATGCATCTATCTTCCTCATCATCATCTTCACTAAAAGTAAGTACATCACCCTCTGTGTAAAAATCACTCTGCCCTTCTTCGCGTGCCCTAACTACCGGATCTTCATTAGCACAATTACTCACTACCAACATTTGGAAATCGCGTCTCATCTCACCAATTTTCTCACCATCTCTATACTCTTCACACTTTACAGCAAATACATATAAGCCAATGTTGGTAGGAGTTACAGTAAGTAAACCCGATGTACTTATGGCTAAATCAGGGTCTCCGTCCATAATGTTATCTATGCTATATAAATCTTCCCAGATCACATCGGGATATGGACCGGGGTTTGGGTTTGCCGGCAATGCTGTAGGCTCTATGGTGCTATAAGGCGTCACGAGAGAATAAACCAATGAATCACCATCATCATCTACCCCACCAAAATCGACAAAATAAAATTTGTCGATACAGCCATAATCACGCAAAGGAGGAAAAAGTCTTGGTGTTGAGTTTATGAATCGCTCGCCATTTACCGTTACAGGTGGAAACTCAAGGTAAAAAGTTTGACCAGCTGCTATTCCATTTTGAGGATCGTCACTTTTTATGTTATCTATATTATAATTTCTGCAGCAGCGCTCCCAGGAAATATAATACCCTTCAGGATCACTGTAATCTGCGGCTGGTAGCGTAATCGTGTTTGAGTAGGTAAGTTTTGCGGTAATGAGCTGTCCATCGTCACAATCACTATTACTGTAGGGCACTAGCACATCTTCGAGCATACTGAGGTCGACACGCGCCATAAGTGTATTGTCAGACTTTCTCCATATATAGGCGGTCACCATGGGGTCTTTGGCACCTTCAGCTCCATTTATCTCATCAAAATAGAGTAGCATATTGAGCCTGTACTGAAAGTCTTGCAAATGCAATAATTCGAACTCACCGCCCACGATATGAGATGCAAAAACACTAACTTTGCAGGCCATTATAAAAAGGAAGAGCGTAAAAATTCTTCGCATGGTGTTAGTTTGAGGGTTGTGTATAAACCTTGATTATTTAGCCTACTGATTGTCAACGAGGTCGAATACTTACCAAAAATACGTAGATAATCGACTTTAATGAATAAAAATTCTACATGAAATTAAAAAATAAAATCTTAAAAGACATAAAAATCGAGGGAGTTGCTGCTGAAGGAAAATGTGTGGCACGCTATGACGGACAAGTGATATTTGTGACTGGTGTAGCTCCTGGCGACATTGCCGATATAAAAGTAATCAGAAAAAAGAAATCATTTTTAGAAGCTATACCACTTGAGGTGAAACAAGAATCTGAGGTGAGGCAGGAGCCGTTTTGTAGTCATTTTGGTACTTGTGGGGGTTGCAAATGGCAACACATAAGCTACGAATCTCAATTGTCTTTTAAGCACCAGCAGGTAATAGATAATCTCACCCGAATAGGTAAGGTTGAGCTACCAGAAGTAGCTCCGATTATGGCATCGGAAGATACACGGTTTTATAGAAATAAATTGGAGTTTACTTTTTCTAACAAAAGATGGCTTACGACTGAAGAGATAAAGGAAGGTGAAGATCTTGATAGAGATGCTCTCGGCTTTCATATCCCTAAAAGATTTGACAAAATCCTGGACATTGACAAGTGTTATTTACAACCAGACCCGTCAAATGCTATTAGGCTGGCCATTAAAGATTTTGCCAAAGAAAATGACATTGCTTTTTTCGATCTGATAGCGCAAACCGGGTATTTAAGAAACTTAATTATACGTACTGCATCTACCGGTGAGGTAATGGTTATTTTACAAGTTGCCGGTGATCAACCTGAAACACTGGGTAAAATCATGGATTTTCTAAATGATAAATTCCCTGAAATAACCTCACTCAACTATGTGATCAACACCAAGAAAAATGAAACTTTCAATGACCTGGAAGTAGTCACTGCTCATGGCAAAGATCATATTATCGAAGAAATGCCGATGCCCCATGATGCCGCACAAACCATCAAATTCCGTGTAGGGCCTAAATCATTCTTTCAAACAAATGCTGGTCAGGCTATAAACCTTTATCATAAAGTATGGGAGATGGCAAACCTTAATGGTGACGAGCTAGTCTACGATTTATACACCGGTACAGGCACTATTGCTAATTACCTTGCTCCTAGTGCTGCCAAGGTAGTCGGACTGGAGTACGTGGAAGCGGCCATTGAAGATGCAAAGGTTAATGCTCAGTTAAACAACATTGACAATACGAGCTTTTTTGCTGGAGACATGAAAGACCTGCTCAAAGATGACTTTATCGCTCAGCACGGCAGGCCGGATGTAATCATTACTGACCCGCCTAGAGCAGGCATGCATGCTGATGTTTGCCAGGTAATCTTAAATGCAGCACCAAAAAAGATTATTTATGTAAGCTGTAATCCAGCTACACAGGCCAGAGACCTGGCGCTATTAGATGAGAAATATAAGGTGACTGCAGTGCAGCCGGTAGATATGTTTCCTCACACACATCATGTAGAAAATATTGTGAGTTTATCCTTAAGGGACTAAGGCTGGGCCATACTATTTTACACTGCAATTATTAAGATTTTCAGATGTTTTAATAGTATCTTACGGGTTTGTAATAGAGTTCACATTTAATAATTAAACACATAAGGCATCATGGCAAACGTACTTGACATACTACCAGAACTTCATGGCGATGAGTTAAGCTACATACAACACATCATTTCTGACATGGATGATACTACTGCCAAAAGGTTTGCCAATGTATATCGCGCCAGAAGAAAAAACCCTCAGGAGATACTCATTTTCACTATTATTGGTTTTCTAGGTATTGCAGGAATCCAGCGTATTGTTCTTAATCAGGTAGGTATGGGAGTACTATTCTTTTTTACTGTTGGCCTTTGTTATATAGGAACAATCATTGATCTTATCAACTACCAAAAATTGACCTACGAGTACAATCAAAAAGTAGCTAATGAAGTGAGAGTGGCCGCTATTTCTTAGTATATTTAAAAACGCCTCCTAGTTTTCTGAATCATTCCCAAGCGGCCTATGATGATGATAAGCTGCTTGTAATCACTCTTCCAAGCTGCTACTTTTACTATACAGATATTAATCAGTCGCTATAACATTACATACAGCTACCATGGAGATCATAAGACTAAAGCAAAGAGAAGAAATCGAGCGTGACCCAAAACTGAAAAGGGTTTTTGAAAGATATCAAACCCTCCTTTCAATCCTTCGGGAAAGAGAATTGCCCGTTTCTGTGATTTCTGTACTAAACAACGATATCGATCAAATCAATTCTGTCTCAGTAAGCGAAAAGGAATTGAGAAAACTCATTGTCAAAAAACAGAATAAGCAATTAACTCTTATTGAGAAAAAGGCCAAGATTGTATCCAAAAATCACTATCGAAATCTTTGGATGACGGTAGGCATGAGTGCTTTTGGCCTTCCATTTGGTGTCGCCTTAGGAAGTGCTTTAGGCAATATGGCTTTTTTAGGCGTAGGGTTGCCAATAGGAATGGCTATAGGTATTGGCGTAGGTATGGCAATGGATAAGAATGCATTTGAGCAAGGCCGACAAATTGATTTTGAGTACGAGATGTAAACTATAGTTTCATGAAGAATTCTGTTTTTTATATGGTAGTATTTACTCTGCTTTTTCAATGTAGCATCGACAGGTCTACACCTGGTCTTTCAAACAATGAAATAAAAATGCTTCAAGATTTCGGTGCGCTTAATACTGAGAGTAGGGTGCAAATAGCTGATAGTCTCGAACCAGGGCAACCATTGTGGCTGTGCCTCACTTTTGTTTCTAAAAAAACGCAAGAACCTTTGAGCGATCAGAAGGTAAGCTTTTATCACACATCATCAGAGGGAGATTATCAACCTGCAGATCCAAATGATGAGACTACCGCAAGATTAAATGGCATCGCTATTACCGATCAACAGGGGCGTATTTTTGTGCAAACGATATTACCCGGTGATTATGGATCTTCAGAAGACAACAGGCATATACATACTACGGTAGAAAATGCAAAACCTGAAGCTTATGATATACATTTTAAACAGTATACAGGCACTATGGGCTCTAACTTTATCTCAGGTAGCGACCAGCATTTTCTGGCAGATTTACGAGCAATGCCAACAGGCACGCTTGTTACATTTTTGACAATAGAGGTAAAAAACGCTGTCTAAGAGGGTAACTAAAATCACTCACTCTCTTGCATGTCGTTATAAATGCCGGCCAATTTTTTGTAATTATTCATTTCTTCAATCACACCTTTTCTTATTTGCCAAATGAGAATGATAGCAATAATTACATAAGATCCGTCAATCAATAACATGGTCCAGGTGGAAAAATACAGGCTCCACTCAGGCGTAAGCATGTAGAAACCAATGGTATACAATGCGATTATAATATAGGTGAAAGGTCCGTGTATGAGTTTTCTAAAGTTGTAGAACTTTAAGGCTTGATCCATACTCGTTTTGGGCTCCAGAGTGAGATCAAGTTTACCAAGCTTAATCATACTCACTATCTCGATGGTAATACGCACTACCAAACCGCCCACCATAAGTAAAACCCCTGCGTGACTCAACCTATTTTCAAATGGGGCCAGATAAGTGAAGAATAACAATAGCATTACAACTACCGCACAGAGTATGAGCGCATTACCTAAATGGGCCATTTTATTTTTGCGCGCAAGTTTTTGGGCATCCTTAAGCATTTCATCAGCCGGTTTGGAAGCAGAGATATGCTGACGACCTTTTTGCCATATGTTTTTCAAGTCTTCCATGACTTATTTCGTTTGAGTTAGCAGCTTTTCTAATCGTTTTTTAACACGATGGATTTTTACTCTAAGATTGACTTCACTGATTCCGAGTACTTCCGATATTTCGTCATACTCCTGTTCTTCCAATACCATCATAATCATCAATCGATCGATTTCTTTTAACTGGCCAATCGCCTCATAAAGCCTTTTATTGAGTACCTCATCAGGCGTATGGTCAGTCGTTTCGTTCCAGCCGGAAGCTTCGGTTTTTACTTGTTCGAGTTTTTTCTCTTTTCTGATGTACTGCAGGCAAGTGTTAACGGTAATTCGGTATAACCAGGTTTTATGACCTGAGTCGCCTCGAAAACTCTCAACAGCACGCCAGCAGTTGATAAATACCTCTTGGGTAAGGTCACTGGCGATAGCTTCATCGCCTTTGGCATACCCGAGACACATTTGCTTTACCATAGGGTAAAATTCTCTGTAGAGGTACTCAAACAAAGCCTCCTGCTTTTTACTCATTTTACTCTTTTAAAAAATCATTGATTTTTGTGGTTAGCCACTCAGGCTGATCAAACATAACAAAGTGTTTACTATCATCAGCTATCTCGATTTGCTTATTACTCAGTTTAGCATATTGATCAGAAAAGTTCTTTGACACTACATTCTTATCAGGAAAAGAAGCTCCTACTATCAAAGTTGGTGATTTAATGTTGCTTAAAGTCTCCCTAAGGTCTAACTTCAAAAGGTCGGTATAACCGTATACGTAAGTCTTTCTGTCGGCCTCAAGCATCCATTGTTTAAGTATGTCTACTTTATCTGACTGGGTAGTCATATACATGGCCATATTGCCAAGCATCTGAGCAAATTGTGCATCATCCATGTTGAGCATATTGGTATTGTATGGGCTCTCATATTGCAATTGACTTACAGGCACACCGGGCATCATAATTTCTCTCATACAAGGCAGCGCGTCAATAAGAATAGTTTTGCTTACTCTGTCAGGAAACTCAGCAGCAAGCTCAACAGCCAGGTTACCTCCCATACTATGACCGATTATAATGATCTCTTTCAGGTCTGAAGTTACTACATATTCTAATAAACCTTGCTTTACCTGATCATACCAGGGGAAGCCGATTGGCTCGTGACCGTTAAACCCAGCATAAGAAATAAAGTGGTTTTCAAATTCGCCTTCTAATTGACTTTGTGTTTCATTCCAAATACTACCGGGGTTTGTAAAACCGGGCAACCAGATTACCGGCTGACCTGCGCCACTC
>NZ_SMMD01000775.1 GCF_009711475.1 Fulvivirga aurantia | reverse complement strand
TTATGTTGGAAGTTGATGGTTTGTGCAAAAAGTATGATGAGACATTAGCTGTTAATCAGGTCTCGTTTAATGTTCCGAAGGGCAATACCTTGGTCTTGCTGGGTACAAGTGGCTGTGGTAAAACCACTACACTCAAAATCATCAACCGATTAATCGAGAAAACAAGTGGAACGGTCAGAATACACGGAAAAGACACATCAGCCATAGACGCAATCCAACTACGTAGAGACATTGGTTACGTGATTCAGGAGACTGGCCTTTTTCCACATTACACGATAGAGCAAAACTTAAGCGTAGTTCCGGAGCTGCTCGGCTGGAAAAAGCCTGCTATTGAAAAAAGAGTGGATGAGCTTTTGGAGCTAATTGGGCTCGAGAAATCAATAAAAACCAGGATGCCCGGTGAGCTCAGTGGTGGACAGCGACAGCGCATTGGTTTGGGAAGAGCCATTGCGGCAGATCCCTCTCTTATTCTACTCGATGAACCATTTGGTGCCCTCGATCCTATTACGAGAAAGGAAATGCAGGAGGAGTTTAGAAAGTTGGAAGGGGCATTGGAAAAAGCGATGGTGCTCGTAACTCATGACGTAAATGAGGCCGTAATTTTAGGAGATCAGATTTGTTTGATGGATAAGGGACAAGTGCAGCAAATAGGATCGCCTGTAGAATTGCTATTTAAACCAGCCAACAGTTTTGTAAAAAGGTTTTTCAATAATAAAAGATTGGAGTTAGAGCCTGCTATCGTAAGGCTTTCGGATTTAGCTTTTGTATTAGAGCCAACTACAAACAACCAGGGAGTTGAGGTTGACCCTAATCTTACCATTAGTCAGGCCCTGGAGCTGGAAACAGACCTACTTGTATTTAAACTAAATGGCACCTATTACAGCGTTGAAGATTTGCTAAAAGTATATTATAACCACAGGCACCGCATTATAGCTCAAATTGAAAAGCGATGATTAAAGAGTTTGTCGAATTTTTGCTTTCTCACAAAGAAGAATTGCTCGAGCAGACAGTTGAGCATCTGGTCCTCACATTGGTATCACTTTTCTTCGCCACTATCTTGGGCCTCTCAATAGGTATTTTCATCAGCAAAAAGAAAAGATACGCCTCTCCCGTCATCAGTTTTGTAAATGCCATACAAACTATTCCCAGCATTGCTTTATTAGGCTTTCTACTACCATTTTTAGGCATTGGCGTTATACCGGCTATTGTCGCCTTATTCTTATACGCTTTGCTACCGATTGTGAGAAATACATATACAGGCATATATGAAATCGAGCCGTCTGTGAAAGAAGCAGCGATAGGTATGGGAATGAGTCCCAAACAACTTCTATTAAAAGTAGAACTGCCATTTGCTTCACCAGTGATATTCGCTGGTATTAGAACTGCTTTTGTAATTAATGTGGGTGTGGCTACACTTTGTGCCTTAATCGCGGCAGGTGGCTTAGGTGAGTTTATTTTTCGCGGGCTTAGCACAAATAATCCATACATGATTATGGCAGGCGCTTTACCGGCAGCTTGTCTGGCATTACTTTTTGACTGGATCATGGGTCTTATTGAAAAACGAATCAATCAATGGCTCAAACCAACAATTATAGTTGCTTCCATTTTATTAATAAGTGTTATCGTATATTTTACTTATCCTGCTGATAATGATAAATTAAAGGCTGGTTTTCCCTCTGAATTTGTAGAAAGAGGTGATGGCTATCTGGGCCTACAACAAGCTTATGACCTGGATTTAGCCATCAATGAAATGGAAATTGGCTTAATGTATGATGCCGTTAATAACGGTAATGTTGATGTAATCAGCGGATTTTCTACCGATGGGCGCATCAAAGCTTATAATTTAATCAGCTTGGAAGACGACAAAAACTACTTTCCACCATACCATGCAGCACCATTGGTTAGACAGGAGACTCTCGCGAAGTACCCTGGATTGGAGGAGGCCTTAAATGGCCTTAAAGGCAAAATTTCAAATGAAGAAATGACGGCAATGAACTTTGAGGTGGACCAAAACCGAAGAAGCTTTGAGTCTGTAGCCAATGATTTTTTGAGCCAAAAAGGATACAAAACCAACATTCAAAGAAATGGCGGTGACATTATCATTGGCTCTAAAAATTTTACGGAGAGTTTTCTGTTAGCCCATATTTTTAAGTTAGTCATAGAAAATCAAACCCCTTATAGCGTTGAGCTCAAATTAGGCTTTGGCGGAACCAAGCTTCTGTTTGATGCGCTCAACACAGACCAAATTGATCTATATCCTGAATACACCGGTACCGGTTTACTTGTAATCTTAAAAGAGCCGAAGAAGGATTTACTCTATCAGAAGGACAGTGTGTATAACTACGTGCAGACTCAATTTAATGAAAAGTATAACCTTACCTGGCTTGAGCCATTGGGCTTTAACAATACTTTCGCACTTATGATGCGCAGCGATCAAGCCAACAGTATGGGAGTTCAATCAATTTCAGATCTATCGGAAAAATAGTGGTTACATTTTCCAACTTTATAATTGGTTTAAGGGTCTTTATAGAAATACTTAGAACCATGAGAAATATAATTTTTAGTGCCTTAATATTGACACTTGCGGGTTGTTTGTCAGACAATGACGTTGTCATTCCCGTTGAAAGCCCGCGTTCAGACGCTTTCGTGATTAATGAGGTAAATGTCATAGACCAAATGCTACACGTAAGCGTGAGTTACTCCGGAGGTTGTAAATCTCATGACTTCGAGTTGAGTTGGCCAGATGTAATTACAGCTGTTTATCCACCAGATTTTTCGGTTATTTTATGCCATGATGCTAATGGAGACAATTGTGAGGCATACCTCACAGAGGTATTAAAATTTGAAGTGCCAGACAAAATGGGTTTTTCCGATGAAGCCATTGAGCAAATGCGTGTGACAGTAATCAATCACTCCAACACCAACAACAAGGTAAGCAATAGATAGCCTTACTTACAATTCGCCTTTATTGATGCTATGGCGTCTTCAGAGCCTAATTCTAAAGCGGTATTGAGGTCTAAGCAACCGTCATAATTATCACCC
The DNA here is from genome assembly GCF_009711475.1 of Fulvivirga aurantia. Taxonomy (GTDB): domain Bacteria; phylum Bacteroidota; class Bacteroidia; order Cytophagales; family Cyclobacteriaceae; genus Fulvivirga; species Fulvivirga aurantia. The sequence continues at coordinate 4,985 of NZ_SMMD01000775.1, read as the reverse complement.
TTATTTATTTTAGCCAGACCTCTTTGGTGAAAGGCCTCCGGGTCAGTAGGGAAAAGCTCGATGCTGTAAGAATAGTCTTTAATAGCCTCTTCATATTTTTCTAAAGCGGTATAAGATAAAGCACGATTGTCATAGTAAACAGGGTTGTAGGGGTCAAGTGAAATGGCTTTGGTATAGTCTTCAATGGCCCCTTCATTATTTTCTAAGTTGTACTTTATAACTCCTCTGAGATTATAAGCATCAGGATCTTCATCAAAAAGCGAAATCGACTTGTCATAATCAGCGAGCGCTTTCTCATAATCTTCATTGGCACTGTGGGCCAGTGCTCTATTTTCATATTTTATTGGGTCTTCAGGGTCTAGCTCTATTGCTTTATTATAATCTTTAATGGCTTCATCTACTTCCCCAATGCTATATTTGGCTACGCCTCTATAGTTAAACACATCGGCATCTTCTCCATCAAGTGAAATCGACTTGTTGTAATCATCAATAGCGCTTATGTACTCTTCGAGCTCAGCTTTTACAACCGCACGGTTAAAGTATTTATCGCCATCGTTAGGATCAATTTCTATGGCTTTAGAAAAATCAAAATATGCACCTTGTAAGTCTTCTACATTATATTTGGCAAACCCGCGATTGTTGTAGGCCTGGGCAAAATCAGATTTGTTTTTAATCGCTTTATCATAGTCTTCAATAGCGCCATAATCATCACCAAGGTTAAATTTTGCCTCTCCTCTATTATTTAGCGCCTCTGCAAATGTTGAGTCTATATCTAAAGCAAAATTATAGTCACCAATCGCTCCATAAAAATCACCTAACTGGTTTTTGGCAAAGCCTCTTTGATTGAAAACCGCTTTACTTTTTGGGTTTTCATCAATCGCTTTAGAAAAATACGTTATGGCAGTTTTGAAATTACCCGCTTCCAGACTGGCCATTCCCTGTTCGAATGGTTCATTTTGAGCAAGTAGAGATCCTGCAAGTGTTAAGCATATGATGGAAAGTATGTATTTCATAGGGGCAAAATTTACTTTATATGAGACTAAGAATGTTTAAGCAGCCTCTAGATCAAATATAGTTTTATTTCAGAAATTTATACACGTTTAGTCAGTCGATCACTGATCATAACCTTTACCACGGCATATCGTTAAGTTTTTCATCAATACAACGCCTTATGAACAAACTTCTTATAACATCGCTCTTGTTGATCAGTTTCATCACATGCCGTAGCCAGGAGGCACCTACAGAAAGTAAACAAATGGATTGGGAGGCGTATGACCCGCCTTCTACTTTAGTAGTACCGGAAAATCCTGTCAAACGAGCTAAATACCCATTTATTGATGTGCACAATCACCAATTTAGCATGCCCACTCAGGATTTAAGTAAAACTGTGGCAGAGATGGATAAGCTGAATATGGCAGTGATGGTGAATCTGAGTGGCCGTGGAAGAGGCTCTGATGAACACCTTATACAGTCGCTTGAAAATGTAAATGAGAATGCACCCAATCGCTTTATCGTATTCACCAATATTGATATAAGTGCTATAAATGAGAAAAACTGGACTGATAATACGGTCAAACAAATTGAAAAGGATGTAGAAAGAGGAGCAAAAGGCCTTAAAATTTATAAAAGCCAGACCATGGCTTTAGTAGATGGAGAGAGGATATCTATTGACGATGAAAGAATAGATCCAGTATGGGCAAAATGTGGTGAGCTTGGTATCCCTGTACTCATACATGCTGCTGATCCTGCACCCTTTTGGCAACCCCACGATGAAAATAATGAGAGATGGCTTGAGCTAAAAGTAAGACCAAGAAGAAAACGCTCAGATACTGACCCCGCCCCTTGGCAGACTATTATTGATGAGCAACATCATGTTTTTGAAAAACACCCAAACACTACTTTTATTAATGCACATATGGGATGGTACGCCAACGACCTGGGCAAAATGGCCGAGTTGATGGATAAATACCCTAACATGTATGGTGAAATAGGTGCTGTCATAGCCGAGCTTGGCCGACAGCCGCGATTTGCCAATGCTTTTTTAACCAAATACCAGGACCGTGTGATGTTTGGTAAAGATTCCTGGAACCCGGAAGAATATTATACCTACTTCCGGGTGTTAGAAACAGCAGATGAGTATTTTCCTTATTACAAGCGCTACCACGCATTCTGGCGAATGTATGGCCTTGATTTATCAGATGAAGTACTCAGAAAGCTTTATTATAAAAATGCCTTAAAAATTATACCGGGCATTGATAAGTCGCTTTTCCCTGAAGATTAGGCGTGATTAATTAAGAAATCGAGCTCTTTCTTCTGGTTGAGCATCCAACCGGTAAGGCTATATCTTGATTTATTACAAACCATTACCTCATGTTCAATCTCTGAGGAAACAAAACAAGCAAGTCTTCCGGCAATAGGCAATATGTCAGTAGGCCCATCTTCGAGGTACAACCTCAAATGGCCGCCATTATCATGATCCCACACCTGGTTGAGGTAGCAGATAAATGATATTTTTCTGTTACCAGTGTTTTTAAACTGATCGAGATGCCGGGCATAAAAGCTGCCTTCAGGGTATATAGTGAAATGCGTTTCATAATCCTGAATGCCTAAAAAGCAGGTTTGATTGAGGTATTCCTTCAACTCTTCAACTTTCTGTAAAAAGCGCTGTACGGGTGGGTAAGCATTTTTTGGGTCTACCCAGGTAATATAATCACCACGTATGGACTTGTCTACCAGAAAATCATCTGATTTGCCTATCCCTGCTTTTTTAAACCTATCATTTTCTCTGTGAATATCGAAAACATGAAGAATCTCATCGACTTCTCCTGGTGATAAGAAGTTATCTTCAATAGCAAAACCTTGTTCTGCTAAATCATTGGCGATGTGCTCAAGCCAATTTACAGTAGCTACCTGCATTTTTATGTATATGTTGATGCAAAGATAATCTCATTCTATGTTATTTTGGTATGATTATCGTTAGGCTTGTAACATATTTTAAACTTTGTAGTCTAGAGAGAGAATGCGTAGGAATATTTTGATTTTGCTCGGAATTGTGATGATGATAGGTTGCACTCGTCCTGAGGAGGTGCCTGTTTTCAAAGGTGTAGGTAATATTAAGGTGTCGAAAGTACAGGGCACTAAAGCCTACCTCAATGCCGATGCTTATTTCTACAATCCCAACGATGTAAAAATGAAGATTAAAAGTGTAGATATTGGGGTGCACCTAAATGGGAAACCAATAGGGGTTATTAATCAGTCGATGAAAACTAAAGTGCCGGCAAAATCTAACTTTAAAGTGCCATTAGATGCCACTTTCGATATAAAAGAAGAAGGAGCACTACAAAATATCATCGGCCTTCTGGGAGGCAGAAAAAAAGAAGTTTTCTATAAAGGCTATATAAAAGTAAGTGTACATGGCTGGCCTGTACGAGTACCGGTGGAATACTCAGATGAGGTTCGCCTAAAATTCTAATGAAGAATTTTAATCTCTACGCGCCTGTTTCTTGCCCTGCCAAAATCACTGTTATTATTTTTTAGAGGCTGTTTTTCTCCGTAATATTCTACTATTAAATGAGTTTTAGGAATACCTAGCGTTTGCAAGGCCTGGGCTACCACTTGTGCGCGTCTTTTTGAGAGATCTATATTATAGCCATCAGAACCATAATTATCAGTATGCCCTGTGATTTCTAATTTTTGAATCGAATTTTTAGACCAGGTGGCAAATACATTTTCTATTTCACTATATGCAGCCTCTGATAAAGATGCTTTGTCAAAGTCAAATTCTATGATTGCTGATTGTGTACTTGGCTTTATTTTAATTACTGTTTCGTTGGCCTTGGGGTAAGTAATTGACTTTTTCTTTAATCGCTCGACAGCTTTAGTCGTATTTTCACTTTCAAAATGATTATCAACTTTTACAACCTGCTGGCCGGAGCTGCTAAAGGAACCTGCTTTTAAAAATACTCCGGAATCTAAAATACCATCACCAACATCTGCGATGGCTATTTTTATATGATAAACCTTGTTGGGTATTACTGTAGCTTGCGCTTTTAATACTGTAGTAAACCCATCAAATTGGGTAAAATACTTGGGTGGCTGCTCCTCTTGCAGGTAGTTTTCATTAGTTATTACTTTTCTGTTTCTCACATCCCAAATGAATGGGTCAGTCACATTGGTATAAGCATTGTCTACATAAAAATTCGCGTTCATTTTATGATTTACGGTATTTACAGTGATCGGAGTTATCCCGTCTGGCAATTTGGCGATATTTGTTTTCTCACCTTCCGGATCGGTTAAGAAGAAAGCAAAAACATCATTAAACTTAGAGCCTACATACTCCAGGTATTCTTCAGAGGCAAACACAAATTCAAAAGATACTTGTTCTGAATGCGTAACAAAATCAAACTCAAGTACTGAAGCATCATAAGTCTTGCCTCTGGCTATTTTGTCAAGCTCTTCATCACCAGGCGCATTACTTGCCCATCCGGATCGTGGTGTTTTATTCGGTCCGAGTACGTAATAAGCATTGCCGGAAGTGAGCACAATGCCTTGTTCGATACCTAATTGGTTTGTGGAGTCATTATATAAACCAATTGCGTGTTTCTCACCTGTAAATGTGACATTTCCTGTAAGCACACCACTCCCTAAGAGTATTTCTTCTACCAGATATTTAGCAGTTTGAGTTGTGTCTATCTGACCATGAGCGTAATTCTGAAAAGACAGAATAGACAACAGCAGCGTAATCAATCTCAGGGCACATCTCATCACGGTCACTATAGATTCTTAAAGAAAAGTAGTGATTTTTAATGAATTATCTTAATTAAGCGATTATAAAGCAGATTTTTTGAGTACATAGGAAAGTATACTCACCTTGCGTTATGTCACTTTATCGGCCACCAGGTCGAATGGGCTGTTTCGAGTTTAGGATTTATGGGCTGGTTGTTATACTTGTATCATAAAGCCAACTATAGACAACGATTAACCCC
>NZ_SMMD01000337.1 GCF_009711475.1 Fulvivirga aurantia | reverse complement strand
TCCAGATTCTTTTGTATGGCTTCATTACTCCATAATTCAATAGGCTGATTATGGTGTTGCCAAAACTGAAGTTTATTAGTAGTGTTACTTCTTTTTGCTGCCAATTCCATGAACCACATATATCGATCTCTTTTACTTTCTTGAGGATAGGTTTTAACGAGGCTAATCAATTCTTTAGCAGTAGAACTTTTAAAACTCTGCAGTAGCCTCTGTGGGTTATTCTCTTTGGCTGTAAAAATCAGATGGACATGATTGCTCATAACGATCCATCCTCCGATAACCATTCCTTTTTCTTCAGCACAAAATTTTAGGTGTTTAACAATACAGTCTTTATACACTCTTCTAGTGAATACGCTAATCCAAAATACAGTGGCAAAACTGACAAAATACCACCCCTCAGGGTTATGGAATTTATAATTTCTGCTCATTTACTAAGTATGTATTAATTTTGCGAGTTACACAACACCACCATGCGAAGGTATCTAAGCCAACCCTCGATAAAGTTTGTTTACTTTCTCTTTAGCCCTTTTCAATCTCATTTTTATAGCACTCTCGGAGAGGTTTAGCGATTGCTGAATGTCTTTGATTGAGTGCTTTTCTTTATACTTCAACAACAGGAGTAGTTTTTCTTCAGGGCTTATTTCATCCAGCAGTTTGTCTAATATTGCTTCAGATAATTCTTCGGGTAGTTCATCTACGTCTTCAACCATTTCTGCCAGCTCTTCGACCATTTGTTCTGTAATAACCTGTCTGGCGTTTTTCTTACTTTTTCTTAGATAGTCTATGCAGGTGTTGTGAATTATCGAGTATAACCAAGTAGAAAAATTAGCCTTACGCTCAAAATTGTTGATTTTCAGAAAGATCTTAATCAGTATTTCCTGACATAGGTCTTCAGCTATATCCGTTTCTTTCACGTAAGTTTTACACTTTTTGATGATGTAAGACTCATACCTTGCAGCCAACTCGCTGAAATAACGCATGTTGCCTTCCTGCAAAAGGCCTATCAACTCTTCGTCCGTTATTTTGCTTTTTCTATTCAAAGGATTTGTGACTTTTTCCACAAGATGCGTCAAAGTAATGATTTAAGAAAATGATTTTGCAATGTTAATAAAAACAAAGCCTCGTATACTCAACCTTGATATCAAGGCACAACCCGATGATGTTACCTGCGGACCAACCTGTCTGCATGCTGTATATCGCTATTACAATGACGATATTAGCCTTGAGCAGGTAATTGATGAAGTAAAGCAATTACCAACAGGTGGTACTCTGGCAGTACAATTGGCCAATCACGCATTGAGGAGAGGTTACAAAGCAATTATTTATACCTACAACCTCATTACGTTTGATTTGTCCTGGTTTCAGGAGGGGATTGACATTGAGGCAAAATTGAAGGAGCAAATGAGTGCTAAGTCGCATGATACTAAGCTCATGCAGGCATCAGAAGCTTACCTAAAATTTTTAGAGTCAGGTGGCGAAATACGTTTTGAAGAATTAACTTCAACATTATTAAAAAGCTTTTTATCTCAGGATCTACCGGTGCTTACGGGCTTGAGTGCAACTTATTTGTATGAGAGCCAAAGAGAGACTGGCGATCAACAGATTATATATGACGATATTGAAGGTCAACCAACAGGTCATTTTGTGGTAATCAACGGGTTTAACCCAGAAACCAGAATGGCTTATGTGGCTGACCCGTTGGCGAAAAACCCAATTAGTACTGAGCAATATTATCAGGTAAGATTTAGAAAACTTATCAACTCGATCATGTTGGGAGTCATGACTTATGACGCTAACTTGCTTATTATATACCCTAAATAACCCATGTCTAAACTTATTATA
>NZ_SMMD01000791.1 GCF_009711475.1 Fulvivirga aurantia | reverse complement strand
AAAACGCACCTACGAGCTGCCTGTGGGCATTTCTAATGATGACTACTCTTCAAAAGAAATTGTTGTAAGGCTAAAGAATCGGCTACCTGCCACTTCCAAAGTGGGAAGAACGAGCTCTCCACTTTCTCAATTTGAGACAAAACAATTCTTGTCTTACCTGGAAGGAGACGGAAAAAGTACCAATGCCAGGGCTGCCAATCACCCCTTAAATAATATTTATACAGTTACCATCAACGAAGGTGATGATCCCATAGAGGTCATTAATGAATTACTTAAAAATGAAGAGGTTTTGTATGCTGAACCATACTTTAATCATCGGCCTTTGTTTATACCAAACGACCCAGAAGCTCAACCCGGTGCGAGTCAATGGTACCTCACCAATATAAGAGCTTATGACGCCTGGACTATAGAAAAAGGCAGTGAAGATATTATTATAGGCATTTTAGATACAGGAGTACTTCCTGAGCATGCTGATCTCACCGACAATCTATACATCAACGAAGATGACCCGATAAACGGTGTTGATGATGATAATGATGGTTTGGTAGATAATTATAAAGGCTGGGACATTGCCAATAACGACAATAATACGGTTGCGGACACCGACATTCATGGCCTGGGAGTTACAGGAGTTTCAAGTGCCTCTACTAATAATGGGCTCGGACTTGCCGGAGTAGGTTTTAAATCTAAATTTATGCCTATTAAGATATTTAGAAGTGGATCAAATTCATTTGCCAGAGGCTACGAAGCTATTGCGCTTGCCGCAGACCTTGGTTGTCAGGTAATCAATTTGTCATGGGGTAGTGCCGGTTCGTTTTCTCAGTCCGGTCAAGATGTAATTGACTATGCTGTAGAAGTAAAAGATGCCGTAGTCGTAGCATCAGCGGGTAATACCAATGCCTTATTAGATTTCTACCCTGCTTCCTTTAAAAATGTGCTTTCTGTTGGTGCTTCAAATATCGGTGATGAAAAAGCCGACTTCGCCACCTATAGCTATAACATTGACCTGATGGCACCAGGCAAGGATATTTACGTAATGGATGGTGATTCAGTATTTCGTACCAGGCAAGGCACAAGTTACTCAGGGCCTATGGTGGCAGGGGCCGCTGCTTTATTGAGAGCGCGCTTCCCAGATCTTTCTGCCAAACAAATAATGGAGCGGATTAGGGTAAACACAGATGATATTTATCAAATATCAGCTAATCAGGCATATCCCGGTCAATTAGGTAAAGGCAGACTTAATGTTTTAAAAGCTTTAACCGACAATATGAGTCCGTCATTACGCATCGAAGATTATGCCTATACCAACGGCATTGGTGAAGAGGCTTTTTTCGGAGACACGCTGTCTATTACGGTGGACATTACTAACTATTTATCTTCAACCTCAAAAGCTACAGCCACACTTTCATCCAGCTCTCCATATGTTGAAGTATTAGATGGCGAATTTAATATTGGAGCACTTTCGACCTTAGGTGAAAAAACCAATGAGAATAGCCCTTTTAAAATTAAATTATCGAATAACTTACCTGCCTCACAAGAGCTTGTTTTACGTATAGATTTTAGTGATGGTATATATAATGACTTTCAGCACATTGTCATAAAAAGCTCACCATCATACACCACGCTCAATAATGGTGAACTAGCCCTTACGGTAGGCAGTACCGGTGAGCTAGGCTACAACAAAGATATTTTTCAGGAAGGCATAGGTTTGATGTACCAAGGACAAAAAATACTGGACAATATTGGCTTTATCATTGCCAGCGATGAAGATACAGTAAAAGATACTGCCCCAAGAAATCTTAACCTCAATTTACGGGACCATGATTTCAGTGCTATTTCTAAAATTAAGTACTATAGAAACTCCCAGGCTGATATTGACCTGAGAAGTACTTATAGAGACAGCCCGGCCCTTTCAAATCGACTAGACATACAGGTACAGCAGAAAGTTTTAGCCTGGAAGGACTCTTCGTTAAGCAATGCTGTTGTTGTTGAATATAGAATTACAAATACAAGTGCTAATACAATAAGCAACATACACACCGGCATATTTGCCGATTGGAATTTAAATGACAAAAACTTTAATCGTGCCAGCTGGGACAACTCAAACCTTTTAGGCTATGTCAAAGACATCATGTCTGATAGCATTTATGCAGGATTAGCTTTGGCAAACAGCGAAACACCTTTTTACTACGCCATAAACAACAGAAATGCCAATGGCAACACAGCCAATATCCCCAATAACATTACAGATGACGCCAAATATGACATTGTCTCGCAAGGAATAGCACAGACAGAGGCAGGCCAATTTGGAATGGGAAATGATGTTTCTCACACCAGTGGTTATACAATAAGCTCGTTAAGCGCGAATGAAAGCAAAAAATTAGCCTTCGTTTTGGTGGCCGGTTCATCTCTTGCAGAGATACAAGCTGCAACAAATAATGCATTGGCAAAATATAATGAGTACCTCAACACGCCACCACTAATAGAAATAGCAGAGGCCTGCCCTGGTGATAACGCCATCATCGATCCTTCTGATGGAAATGTCTACGAATTTTATGCAGATGTCGATCTTACCAATTTATTATATACGGGTAGTGCATTTACGACCACTCTTGTAACCAGCCCTCAGGTTTATTATGTGGTAAATAAAGACAATGCTTATGATGGTGATATTTACAGAGTAATGGCCAGACCTAAACCTACGAATGCCGATTTTAACATGAGTACTGACTTGTTGCTTTTAGATGAAACCAGTAATACTGAGGTTACGATTACCGATAAAAGTGTTGATGCCGTAAGCTGGTCCTGGGATTTTGGCAATGGCTTTACATCTAGTGTGCAGCACCCTCTTATGAATTACTCAAACCCCGGTATTTATACCATCGAACTTACCGCTATCAACGACCTTGGGTGTATAGAAACTGTTTCAAAAGATCTGGAGGTCGCTTACAGAAGCAACAAACCTAACATTAGTGGTTCTACGATATGCAAAGGTGATGAGGTAGAGTTGACAGCAACAAACGCGACAAGTCTCAACTTCTATTCTGATGAAAATAAGAACAATCTAATTTTTACCGGTACGACTTTCAATACAGGCAAACTTTATCAGGATACAACATTTTATATTACAAGTGTAGACTCAACATATGAGAGTAATGTAAAAGAAGTAAAAATACTAATGAGCGCTATTAAGGCAGACTTTAAAGTAGAAATTGATACCACAGACTTAAGCAGCAAAAACTTGCTTCAGCTTAAAAACAATAGCCAGAATGAAAGTCTATATGTTTGGTTTGTAAATAACACACTTGCTGGTAACTCTACAGACATTAGCTATGATTATTCGGGTCAAAGCAGTTTTGATTTGTCTCTTATGGCAGAAGATATCAATGGATGTAGAGATACGTTAATACAAACTATTGTACCTAAAGTCAGTCCTGCTCCGGGAATTTCATCAATACAAATTTGCAAAGGTGAGAGTGTAAATCTGACACCTGAAAATGGCTCTGTATTTTTATTCTATAACGATGAGTCAATGGATGACATCCTGCACAAGGGCACTTCTTTTGATCTGGACAATTTAAACGCGGATACCACTTTTTATATAACTTCTATAGACAGTCTTGTCGAAAGCAGTCCTACTGCCGTAAATATTGATGTGAGCAACATCGCAGCGAGTTTCAATCTCTCTCACGACACATTAGATTTAAGTGAAATTGACCTATTAACCGTAACTGATGATAGCCAGGAAGCCACGGACTATAACTGGTATGTCGATGATAGTCTCATTAGCACCGCTCAACTGCCATCATTTGATTTCAGCAATCCTGGCGATTATAAGATAGAGCTGAAAGTGTCTAACAGCATCGGCTGCTCAGACTCAACATCGCAAACATTGCATATTACAAAGATTACGGGCACGAATTTGAAAATTTCAGATTTCAATGTATTTCCTAATCCTACTTATGATCAATTAAAGTTTGAAGGCCCACAAGTGGTTGACCTTAAGATTGTGGATCTAAAAGGCAAAACTTACTATGAAGAGCAAGCCATTAGAAATACTACAATTGATACGGAATCCTTACCTGATGGCATTTACATATTAGAAATAAAACAAGGTAATGAGACTACTTATAAAAAAATTATGAAAGCAAGCCGTTAGTCTTGTGCCGCAAATACTTTCTTAAGTAGTTCAGTTGTTCTCGCTACAGGATTCTCCCTGATGTTTTTCTCTTCTTTGGCAATAAGAAAAAATAAACCCTCCACTGCACGGTCTGTGGCATATTCGTCAAGGTTTGGATTCACTTCATCTACAAAAGGAATTTTATTATATGTATTTACCAAATTGCTGTAATATTTAGTTGCATTGGTTTTATCAAGCGATCTTTTAATTACAGGCTGAAATTTACTCTTTAACTGAGCAGAGGTAGTCCTTATCAGATATTGGGTGGCAGCATCATCTTCGCCTTTCAAAATATTCCAGGCATCCTGTATGGTCATAGATCTTATCGCTGAAACAAATATCGGCTTGGCCTCTTTGGCTGCCTCCTCGGCTCCCCTATTCAGTGTTTTCACAAACTTATCTACCTCATCACCAAGCCCCACTTGTCGCAATTTGGTTTCTACTCGTTGTACATCAGGAGGAAAAGGTATTTTTATTGAAGGGTTCTTAAAATATCCGTCTACCCGTGATGCACTCGCAGAACCCGTAGAGGTTCCTTTAATTAATGCCTCCTTTAAACCAGATGCTACCTGCTCCTGGGTAAGTTGCCCATTTCCCAGTGCATCGTTTACCGTACCAAGCGTTTGATTTATCTGAGCTGTTGTACAGGCTGCCAACAGCATTACCAATGAAAAGTATAGGAAAAGGTTTTTCATAGTCGTTATATAGATTGGGTTTACGATCAATATATCACTTTCATTTCAACCATTTTACATGTTAATGAAAATAATAAAGCCTTGACTATCCGAACAATCAAGGTCACTGCTAGTTACAATAAATAATAATTACAGGTCGATTTTTATCGATTATGGTAGATTTGCTACGGAGAAATACCTCTCCATGTACTGATAAGTTTTTTTATGCATAAGACAAAAGTTGAAATCATAACCATTGGAGATGAGATTCTATTTGGACAAATTCTCGATACTAACTCTCAATGGATCAGTCAGGAGCTCGACCGGGTAGGCATCAAAACCATTCGAAAAACCACAATCAGTGATGATCGCCTAGACTTATTGTCTGCCTTCAAAGAAGCAGAAAACCGAGCTGACATTGTACTTATCACGGGTGGCCTCGGTCCAACAAATGATGATCTTACCAAGCCTTGTCTAGCCGAGTATTTCGATTGTGGAGTAGCCATGCATGAAGAAGCCTTACAAGAAGTGACTGCCTTTTTTGCAGGCCGAGGTTTAGAGCTTACAGATATTAATAGAAAACAGGCAGAGTTGCCTACCTGCTGCGAATACGTACCCAACAAGTTAGGAACCGCTCCTGGTATGTGGTTCGAGAGAAAAGGAAAAGTATTTGTCTCTATGCCTGGGGTGCCATACGAAATGCAAAGAATGATGGTGGATACGGTAATTCCCAAACTTCAGAGTGTATTTCAGACTGATGTGATACATCACAAAATCATTAAAACTGTAGGCATCGGTGAATCCTGGCTTTCTGATATAATTAAAGACTGGGAGTTTAACCTGCCAAAGCACATCAAACTTGCCTACCTACCAAGCCTGGGACAGGTAAAACTGCGACTTACCGCAACGGGTGATGATCTCGAGCAACTCAAAGCCGAAGTAGATGAGCAAATAGAAAAATTTAAACCATACGCTGGCAAGTATATTTATGGTTATGATAAAGATCAGATAGAAACCGCAGTAGGTGACCTATTAAAAAAACATGACAAAACTATCGCTTTAGCTGAGAGTTGTACTGGTGGCTATGTCACCCATATGATTACTAGCGTACCCGGCAGTTCTGCCTACTTTCAAGGGGCCATAGTGCCTTATCATAACGATTTCAAAATTGATGTGTTAGGTGTAGATAAGCAAGCCATTATAAATAATGGTGCGGTAAGCGAAGCCACCATCATAGAAATGGCCAACAAAGCAAGAAATCTTTTTAATGCAGATATTGGTATCGCTACAAGCGGAATAGCTGGGCCTTCAGGAGGTACTGAAGAAAAACCGGTCGGTACAGTTTGGATTGCTTATGCTGATGGTAAGCATACTATTACAAAGAAATTACAACTTGCAAAAGACCGTACATTGAACATAAAGGCAACTGCTGTAGCCTTACTTAACCTGGTAAGGATAAGTTTGCCGAAATCGATTGAGATAAAAGACTAAAATGCTAAATTTGCGGTGAATTTGGAGAAGCATTCTTAATTAGAAACTAAATAATAAATGGCACTAGTTGAATTATTAATGCCCAAAATGGGCGAAAGCATCATGGAAGCGACTGTTCTTTCATGGTTAAAAAGTGAAGGTGACACCATAGAGCAAGACGAGTCTGTACTTGAGGTAGCTACCGATAAGGTAGATACAGAAGTACCCTCATTACATGCTGGTGTACTTAAAGAAATTTTAGCTCAGGAAGGTGACGTGATTGAGGTTGGAAAACCCATTGCAATCATCGCTACAGAAGGTGAAGACGGTGGTAGTGCACCTGCGTCTAAACCAGAAGCTGCACCTGCTAAGGAAGAAAAAGCTGCTGCGCCTAGTGCCGCGTCAAGCTCAAATGGAGCCGTGAAGCAGCAAGAACCTGCATCTGATAGATTCTACTCTCCTTTGGTAAAAAATATAGCCAAGGAAGAAGGTATTCCTATGGCTGAGTTAGAAACAATTTCTGGTTCTGGGAAAGAAGGCCGTGTAACTAAAAAGGACATGCTGGCTTATTTAGAAAACAGAGGCGAACAAGCGACTCAAACAGCTACAGCGCCAGCACCAGCCCAGACACAAACTCAGAAATCTGCTGATGCGCCACAACCTCAAAAAGTAAACGTTTCTATAAGTGCCGGAGACGAAATCATTGAGATGGACAGAATGCGTAAAATGATTGCGCAGCGTATGGTGGACTCTAAGCGAATTTCTCCACATGTAACGTCATTTGTAGAAGCCGATGTAACTAACATTGTGCATTGGAGAAACAGAAACAAAAATTCTTTTAAAGAAAGAGAAGGCGACAACCTTACATTTACTCCAATCTTTATTGAGGCTGTTGCAAAAGCCATCAGAGACTACCCGATGATTAATGTACAGGTAGATGGAGATAACATCATCAAGAAAAAAGACATCAATATAGGTATGGCAGTTGCTCTACCATCAGGCAACTTAATTGTTCCTGTAATTAGAAATGCTGACCAGCTAAACCTTACGGGTTTGGCTAAAAAGGTAAACGACTTAGCAAGAAGAGCCAGGGAAAACAAACTTACTCCGGACGAACTTTCGGGAGGAACATTTACAATCTCTAATGTAGGTTCTTTTGGTAACGTGATGGGTACGCCTATAATCATGCAGCCTCAGGTGGGTATTTTAGCTTTAGGAGCGATTGTAAAAAAACCAGCGGTGGTTGAGACACCAAACGGTGACGCTATCGCTATCAGACATAAGATGTTCTTATCTCATAGCTATGACCACAGAGTAGTAGATGGCTCTCTAGGTGGTATGGTAGTACGAAGAGTAGCAGATCATTTAGAGCGATTTGAGCTTAATAGAGATATTTAAGAGCAACAAATAATTCAAGTAATAAAGAGCCAGTGCTGTAGAAAGCGCTGGCTCTTTTGTTATAGATAAATTCCCTCTTGAAAGCAGTAACTCTTATTCGGCCTAGCTGTTTTATTATTAATTATATAACTAAAACTAAACAACGCTATGTCAAGTCCGGAACACAAAAAGCTTATATGGAATTTAATTAAGGATATAAAAGTCGGAATGCTCGTGACTGCAGAAAATGAAAGCAGCAAAATGAGAGCCCGCCCTATGCATTTGGTGCAAGACGCTTACGATGGCACTTTGTACTTTTATACTTCAAAGAAAGACTGTAAGGTATACGAAATAGAAAGTGACAAAGATGTGTGCCTAACCTTTGCCGATACAAGCAGTCAGGTATATGTAAGTCTCACAGGTCAGGCAAAACTTACGCAAGACAAAGAACTAATCAATCGCTACTGGAACTCATGGGTAGGTGCCTGGTTTGAAGAAGGTAAGAAAGACCCTGATGTTGCCATGTTGGAAGTAAAGATCAGTAAAGGAGAACACTGGAATGCTAAAGAAAACAAACTATTACAACTGTTTGAAATAGCCAAGGCCAATATTAAAGATGAAGAAACACCAGATATTGGAGAAAACGAAAAGTTTGGATATTA
>NZ_SMMD01000539.1 GCF_009711475.1 Fulvivirga aurantia | reverse complement strand
ATGAGCCGAACATACCGCTCAATAAACTTTTATCGCTTTCACTACCATCGGGTTGGGGACTTGGTACCATCAGTTTATTAAAATCTAAACCAAATGTCAATTTGTTATAAGGATCAAGGTTAGTAGTAAATGCAGATCCTAAACGTAGATTAGTGGGTATGAAGTCTTTGTTGTTTTCGTCAGAGTACGAAATTTTAGAACCTATGTTAGAAATTACTGCAGCCAAAGCTAAGTTTGAATTATTACCGCTAAGTAATAAGTCCTTTTTATAAAATACACCTAAATCTGCAGCCACACTATGTGCAGGTTTAGCCTCCAGGTTACCGGCACTTGATGTAAAGTTTCCGATAAGGTTTGAATAAATGTACTTACCATTAAGGCCTACGCTCAGGTTTTGACTTAACATTCGAGAATAACTCAAGGTAACGGCTAATTCTTTAGGTCTAAAATCACCTTTTTCGTTTCCGGAGTCATCAGTAAAGAATATTTCCCCAAGATCGAAATAACGTAATGAAGCACCTACTGCCTGTTCTTTGGTAATTTTACGGTAATAAGAGCCATAAAAAATCCACATGTCGTTGACGATTTTCCCGAGCCAAGGGGTGTATGACATTCCAAAACCCTGCTCATCTTCACTAAAAACAGTTTTTGCTGGGTTCCAATAAATTGAATTCGCATCAGGAGAAGTGGCCGCACCTACGTCTCCCATACCACCAGCTCTAGCGTCTGGAGTGATAGATAAAAAAGGTACTGCAGTTGTAATTACTTTTCTGCCTGTTGTACCAGTTATATTATTAGTAGTATCCTGTAAGTAATGAGAACCGTATGTAACTGAAGTTGCCATTAAAAACAGAACAAGGAATATTGAATTTTTCTTTGTCATTAGTGAAATATTAGCCTACAAATATAGTCAATTAAGTGCTTATTCTATAAATACGAGTTTTTCGTGCCTTTCGGTAAAGGCCCCATCTTGTTTGGAACGAACACTAAGCTTAAATAAGTATAACCCAGTGTCAAGATTTTGGTTTTTTAGATCTTTTGGAATCCACTCTCCCAAGTTAACATTTGAACGGCTATCATCAATATTAAAATCAATTTTTTGTACCACTCTTCCTGTGTTTGTCATAATTGAGAGCTGACCTTCTATATCATCACCCTCTCGATTGTGTTTAAAAGCAAAACTCGTTGCATCTGCAAAGGGATTAGGGAAATTATATAATTCGGTAATGATAAATTTGTTAGGGTCTAGTACTGTAAAGTTTATACTTGATTCATTGGAATTGTTATGGGTATCCCAGGCCCTTAAAGTGATTTTGTGATTTCCTTTGGTAAGGTTTTTTAACGGAAAATTTAACCAACCGCTTTGATAAGTATCAATATCTGATTGGTAGAATTCATTAGCGATGTATTCTATACTGTCATCTAAAATCACAGCAAGATTGTTTTCAATACCATAGCCTGTAATGCTAATTCCACTTTCATCTTTTAATCGGGCCATCAACATTGTATTAGATGCTACTTCAGGCAAGTTATTTGTTGAATCTCCAACATACAGACTAATATCTGGCCCTTGATTGTCAATATCAATGTCTTGACTCGTACCTCCAATGATCATATATTCTGCTCCATTGGCATCACTAGATTTATCTTCGTTAACAGCGTAAAGACTTATTTTCCCTCTGTCGTGCTGGTAAGATATATTCTTAGGTACAATAAATTCAAAGTTAAAAGTGCCATTGGTAATCGATGCTTTGCCTCTAAAAATCACATTCTCTTTATCGTAATAGTAAAATGGGTTGCCATCACTGCCTTTTGTGACTACCGAAGATTCCTTGTCATATACCACGGCATATAGCGTGCCGTTAAAATTACTCTCCTTAATGACTCCATTGGTTATCTCTCCTGTTATTGCAACTTTACTCAGTGCATTTACGGTATCAGATAAGGAAGTACCGTTTTTGATTGAGGTTATGCTTATCTTTTTTTCTGGAAAGGCGAGTAAAAGTGATGGGTCACCTAGCAATGCAAAATTTCTATTCCCAACCTGGTTTACACTGGTTGTATTTTTTGTATTCTTTATGATATCACCCAGCCTGAGTGGTTCATTATTATTGGTTTCGAAAACAGTATTATAAAAAGCTTTGTTGAGCTCGAAATTTGAGCTCGAGTTTACCGGTCTACAAGTGCTTAAAATACCGATACCTCCCCCGATAGGATTTGTTACCACGATTTCACCTCCAGATACTCGTCTAGGATCATCATGGCGGCTAAACTCACAAGTCGCAGTCACAAAAAGAGGGAGTTTATTTTTGTTGCGCCACTCCCGAATCATGACCAGGTCAAGTACTTGCTCTTGCATCCAGCCGGTTTCTCCGCCATGCCCAGTAAAGTTGACAATTAGTGAGCCTTTATCTATGGCTTCATTTAATGCCTCGCTTGCCTCCGGAGACACTTCGCCATTAGGTTTTGATACCTGTGTATATTTATCAAGGTATAATTTATTGGGGATGTATGGCAAATAAGTTGTGTCTATTAGTTGTGTCAGTTGATCAGATTGCCTTTGATGTAAATTACCATCTTCGTCATCAGCCACAAAACTCACAACATTTCGCCAAGATCCGTAGTTTCCTTTATTTGCACTGTAATTGATTAACTTATCTACCACATCGGCAGCCTCCTCAATTGAACTTACCGGAAGCCTGCCGACACCAATGTCTAAGGTATGACCACCAGAAGTGATTTCTTCCCACTGTCCTTCATCATCTTCCAAAAAGCCATAAAAGTCGTCAGAGCCATAGGTTCTTAAAGGGTCTAAGCCGTTTCTCGATTCATAGATAGGAACATAGTTAGTGTTGTTATTTATAATATCCAGGTAGTCGTAAGATCCCCGACCAAAGAGGAGTAAATACTTAAGGTTACCGCCTTTGTCGAAGAGGTGTTTTGTGAAATCTCTAATTGCTGATACATCTTGCTTACCACTAGAGAACTCATTATAAATCTGTGAAGTGGTAACCACAGCTGCTGATAGGCCATCATTAGTACTTCTAAATGCTGCTAGTCTCTTTGCTTCAGAAAGAAAATTTGGGTGTGTCACGATTAACAAATCAGGTGTAGCTAACCCTTGTAAGTTTTGGGTTTCAACCTTTCTGTCAAAAGTTGGATTAAGTACGTTGGCAGGGTCAAAAACAATATATTCTTGAAGTTCATCTGATGCAGCTCCGAATGAGAGGTCAGAACCACTCAAGCTTGACGACTGCCGTATAGGTGCATATTGATCTGTAACATTCCAAACAATAAGATTTTCGTTGGCATTCGCGACTTGAAATGTTGAGAAGCCATTATCTACACTAGCAAGTGATCTAAAACTAATTGATTCGTTGGCCCATGATAAATCGCGAGTCACTTCAACAAGCACTTCATCTAAAAAACCGAGTGATTTATCAGAACTATTTTTATTGTAGGTGTACTGTAGCTTTAAATTATCTGATCCACTGTAGTTGGGAATCTCAAAGACATCGGTTTTTTCTTTTCCCTTAACACTATACCTAAAGCTACCTTGATTAAAATTAGGTACACTTTCTACCACTTGTGAGCCTATGTTAGCATCGTTTAAAAACAAATCAAAAGAAGATGATGCGAAAGACTGAGCCATTACATTTGAAGTTATCTTCACTGTTGAATTTGAGGTAATGTTTTCAAAATCAAAGTCAAATGTATAGGAAGTAGTGAGATCAAACCTCTCTCCATACCACTC
>NZ_SMMD01000786.1 GCF_009711475.1 Fulvivirga aurantia | reverse complement strand
GTTTCTATACAATAACGCTGTTCATCACCTCATTTGAGGAAATGCCACCACCATGCGCTATGTATATTGTTGTTTCTCATTTGTGGTGCCAAATATAAAACAGATTCTGTTATTAAAAAACCTGCACTAATAAAAAATCACTTTTTGTCGTCTTTTTTAGCAGCGGCCTTTTTTGTAGTCGTTTTTTTGGCTGTAGTTTTCTTAGCTGCAGTTTTAGGTTTCTCAGCCGTTTCTTTTTTAGCTTCGGCTGCTTTTGGCTTGCTTTCGGTCGCTTTAGATTGCTTAGCAGGTCGGTCAGTCACTGCCTTTTTATTCTTTGATTTAGGTCTTCTCACTCCATAAGATCCCATAGCAATTTTACCTTTCTTGGTTTTTCTATCACCTTTTCCCATAGTATTACTTTAAGTTTAGATTATATTCTAAAAATAACTAACCTACTCCACAATTTCCAGAAGCCAGGGTATTTTCCTCTATCTTATTATTGAATAACTTGCTTCTTGCACCCATGGAAATACTGATCTTACTTCTGCGAACTAAAAAGATTAGAGATTGTTTTATTACCAAAACAGACAAGTAGATATGGCTAAAGCAAATCCTCAACTTATCGAAGCACTTCGAAATACTGTAAAACAATTATCTGCCTCTAATATTTATCAGTGGGGCCATATGGGCAGTTGCAATTGCGGCTTTCTGGCTCAGGAACTTACCAAACTCAATAAAGATGAGATACACTCCAGAGCGATGCAAAAGCATGGCGATTGGAACGAGCAACTTAACGACTACTGCCCTACCAGTGGCTTATTGATGGACGACCTTATCTCTGAAATGCTACATGCTGGTTTAGACACAGAAGATTTGAAAAATTTGGAGAAACTATCTGACAAAGAGGTACTGCAGCGAATTGATTTTTCAGAAAGGCATTTGGCCCACAATAAGAAAGATGATGTTGTTAAATACATCAAAGCCTGGATTGGTTTACTCGAAGACCAAATCGCTGAAAAGATATCTTTACCCACTCAGGAAAAAGTATTGGCTTAAGTTTAATCCAAAATTATCATTTTAAATCGCTACTATTTGCGGGATAATACCCATTTTCGCAAAGAATATGCAACATGTAGTACACGAATATTTTAAGCGCGAGTTCGATGATTTCACTGTACTCGTACAGTTGAACCCTGTCGACTATACAGGTGTAGAATTAACTATTCCTAAGTCAGGCACAATAGAAAAAAGGAAACTCGAGTTTGACGAAGATATTTACGAAGACCTAAAAGTCGATGGGTTTGCGCAATCAAGCGCCCTTGAGTTTAATATATACCTCAAGGGCCTGAAGTCTTAGAGGCTACCTAAGCCAAACCACAATCGAAATCCATACGCATCATCATTGATATCGTTATATGAGGTAAAGAAGTCGACCCGCATTACTTTGAGGATATTCTCTATACCAAAAACGACTTCTACATGTTCGAAATTGCCGGTTTTAAGAAAGTTAATCCCTCCTAGTGTTTGAAACTTACTTCTTCTCAACAATGGAAATTTATTGATTAAAAAGCCATTGAAGTGATGCTCGTAATGTGCTTCCAGGTATGAACCATTGGTACTGTGCGCATAATAATCGAGCGAATGGAATGCATTTAATACCGCTCGATCTCTACCCCAGTGCTCTTGCTTGTTCAAAAAGATGGTTTGGTTTCCTCTAAAATGCTTGTAATCAATAAATGGTACCGACTTATTATTTATAAACCCTCCATAGGTTACATCATAAGATGATTTTCCTAACAATCCAAAGTCAAGATTATCACCAATTGTAAGGCTGGCAAAATCATAGTTCACGTCACTTCCCAAGGCTTTTATTCCTTTTCTATAGTTGAGGGTAAGTGTAGGGTACTTAGACCCATAAATAATCTTGCGATAAGGGTGTGTGGCAAACTTCTGTTTTATACTGATTTTTGCCTTGAGATTAAGCACTAATGCCTGATGATCGTCAAACTGAGGTGTATCATCAAATGGGCGAAGAGGATTATTTGACGTATACATTCGATCCTCTTTATTTGATACAAAAGAGTAGTCTGTTGTATTAGTCAGGGCTTCCCTATTTTCATAGGCTAAAGAACTGGTGAGCATTATTCCATTTGTTACCTCCTGATTGTAGATAACCTGACCAAAGTCCTTTCCATATATTTTCATAAAGTTATCTCTCTTCAATAATGAATAAGAGGTATTTATAAATGGAGTTATCGGGTTGCTGTTATTTAATTGTGCGATACTTCTACCTCCTGAAAAGGACAACCTCTGAAACTTCATAGGATTCAGGATTTTTCGTACCATAAGGCTTCCATTCCAGCGCTCGTTGCTAAATCCATATCGAAGGTTGGCCGAGATGAATATATTTTGCTTATCTAATTTCATCCAGTCACCTTTGTAAAAACGCCAGTTCATGTTTACGACCAAACCCTCAACCGTATTGAATTGAAACATCTCCAGCAAACCAGAATAGTAGGTATAATGCTTTTTGTGTCTATTGATACGATTATAACCAGTGAGTATGTCGTTAATTTTTAGTTTATTTCGTCTGCGGTCCAGCGAGTCGAGATAGTGTTCAGATTGTCTTAATCGCTCTGTGCTATCACTTTTGCTATAGTACCTTATTTCTTCATCTGTCAGGACCACAGGCCTGTTTTCTAGCCAATAAACACTGTCTTTTTTATTAGCATCCTCATCGATTTTAAAGATCTCATTATTAAAAAACCTGGGAGGAAACTCGGGATTGACCTCATAGTTTTTATATGAAATGATATTATTGGTAGAACCAGCAAAACCAAAGATTTTGATTTTTGAGAAAGTTTTGAGCATCAAGGGCATCCATAAACCCTCTTTTACTTTTACATAATCCTGCTCTACATATAATGTATCGTAGAACTCAACCTGTCGGTTGGTTAATATCATATCTACACCAACTACATTCCAGGTGTCTTCTGCGATGTAAATATTGCCCGCAAAAACAGGGTCATTCCTCCTTCGAGGTATCACCTTTATTTTATTTACCCTACTTCCTTGTTTTTCCACCTCTCCCAAATACTCATATTGGTAAAACATCATCGCATTGGTAGCTACAGGGCTTACAATACCTCGGGCCGCCAGATCACCAATTTCAACTCGATTTTGGTAGAAATTAAAGTCTATTTGTCCGGCCTGGTTCCAGCTATATCCCTGACTCCAACCACCGACTTTTGATGAAATCATCACCTCTTTTACCTCATCAGGTTGTTTTTTATAAAGTTCGGACAAAGACTCGCTCAAATACACCAGTCCCAAATCAGTGCTGTCTGGCATATCTTCTTTGGGTAAAAAGGCCGGAAGTTTATCTGGTATTTCGTCCAAACGGTCAAATGATTTCATATATACATCTGCAGAAAACCCATCGACTGCTCTTAGATAGTCTTTACGTTTATCGATGGCAGCTTTAATTATCTCATATGCAGGGTCGGTATAGTTTTCTCTCACAACTATATCCTTTAGCATTATTGCATCTGACTGCATTTCAACATTGAGGTCAATTTCTCCACTCACCTGTACTTTCTCAGAAATATTATTGTAAGCTACGTGGCTAAAAATCAGATTATAATCTCCGTTTTTGAGGTCAAGCGCATATTCCCCTGAGGAGTTTGTGGTTGTACCTCTCGTTGTACCCTCCACAAATACATTTACAAAAGGCATTGGCTCGCCTTCATGATCCTTGACTACCCCTCTAATCGTGCCATATCCTGTATCCATTCCGAGCACATTCAACATAAAGGCCATCTCAAAAGCCCGTTGTTTCATACCATTAAATCTGCCGGAAGTAAGGCCATGACCCGCACTCATTGAGGTTTTTAGATATAGCGGGTTACTATCTGTTTTATTAGCCCTTAGCTTGGCCACGTATTTTGCTGGCTCCCAATAAGCTACATTGAGGTCATTATAACCTCCCTGCACTAACATAGCCGGATAATCTTGTGCCTTAATATTGTCGTAGGGTGAGTATGATTTCATGTATTCGTAATACTCCTGCTTGTTGGGGTTACCCCATTCCTTATACTCAAAGGTGGTTAAAGGAATAGTTTCATCAAGCATGGTATTGATGACATCTACAAAAGGAACATTTACAATGGCTCCTTTATAGAGCTCTGGCCTCATGTTAAGAACGGCTCCCATCAATAGTCCCCCGGCACTTCCACCCTCGATAATTAATCTGTTGGCATTTGTATACCGCTGGTTGATGAGGTGCTCGGTAACAGCGATGAAATCGGTGAAGGTGTTCATTTTATTGAACAGCCTGCCCTCATCATACCATTTAAAACCATATTCCCCTCCGCCTCTTACATGTGCGATAGCCAATACAAATCCACGCTCAAGCAGACTTAGGTCAAAGTAATCAAACGAAGCGCTGTAGGTAGAACCATAAGAACCATAACCTTTTAATAGCAAAGGGTTATTTCCATTTCTGTTTAGGTCATTTTTATACACCAGTGATATTGGCACTTTCGTACCGTCTTTAGCTTCGGCATAGATTCTTGCAGTAGTGTAGTCATCGCTATTATAATTGTGTACTGTCGATTCTTTTAACAGTTTAGATTCCTTAGTTCGCAGATCATATTGATAAATACCTCCCGGGTTGCTCAAAGAACTATAGCTATAAATGAAAATATTTGGACCGTATTCGAGATTTATAGACCCTCCAGCTACATAAGCAGCATCCGGAAATTCTATAGAATAGCTTTCATTAGTTTTTCTATCAACTACCTTAAACTGATCAAGACCACTTATTTTTTGATGCAAGACCAAAAATTCATCTGACATTGAGTAACTGCTTAAGGGAATTGTATCGTTAGCAGGATAAAACTCCTCCCAATTTTGTTCTTCCGTTTTATTTACTGGCACTCTTGAGATGTTGTAGTTCTTATTTGGAAAGTTTTTATAGATGTAGAAGTGGTCATCTCCCTTATAATGATTTAAACCATAAACTCGCTCATTGGCTCTTGTTGAAAATTTTACCAACTCAGCTGCGGGGTCATCAGCTGGCATAAAGTGATATTCTGAGCTGCCATTGACACTCGTACTCAAGAGGAAGTATTCCTTTGAAGTGGTTTTCCCAATCGATACACTATATGACTTGTCTACTTCTTCAAATAGAATGCGGTCATTTTTTACATCATTACCAACCTTGTGAATTTTGGCGAGATAACTTCGATTGGTCGTATCTCTTACTGTATAAGCAAATGTTTCACTGTCGTTGAACCATGTAAAATCCGCAACGCGATGCACTTCATCATTTATAACCTCTGCTGTTACCAGATCCTTTATGTACACTGTGGTTTTTCCACCTCCCGTATAGTCCACCTGATAGGCAAGTTTATGATGATCAGGGCTGACTGTTGTTCTAACAGAAACATAACCCATACCTTTAGCTAATTGGTTAACATCTAGCAATACCTCCTCTTCAGCAGACATACTTCCTTTCTTACGGCAATAAATTTCATAATCACTGTCCGCTTCATATCGCCTGTAATAAAAATAGTTGTCCCTTTTTACGGGAAAGCTCGTATCGTTAAGATCAACTCTGCTTTTAATTTCCTGAAATAACTTTTCTCTGGCCCAGTCACCACTTTTGGTCATACGTTGCACGTAACCATTTTCTGCGGATAAATAATTGATAACCTCATAATCCCCTTTCTTTCTCAGCCAGAAGTAATCATCACGCAATGTATCTCCATGAATTATGGTTATATGTGGTTCTTTCTTGGCCGTGGGCGGTTCTATACTTTGTGCGTGTAGAGAAAAATTAGTAAGTAGAAATAGAAATATAAGGTGAAGCTTGAAAGAGGTTAATCGAGATAACATGAGCGTTTTTTAAGGTTGACGCAATAATAATGTCATTGAACTAAAAATATTGCATAACCAATAAAAATTATTTTTTTACCTAGTATTTCTGTCAACCTTTTGAGAAAGCTAAAAAATAAGCTCAGTCACCATATTCTTTCTTATAAATTTTGTGCGGTTTAATGTTTTCCTCTTACCTTTGCATCGGCAAATCAGTACGACCAGCTCCTGCTGAACTCCCCCAGGACCGGAAGGTAGCAAGGGTAGGCGGTTGTAGCGGTGCGATACTTGATTTGCCTTTTTTGTTTAATCTTATTTATAGATTAAAATAAGCATACAGTCATCACATGCTTGGTTTTTATCTACTTTTCATAATAACTTTATCAACAAAAACATAATCCTCTTACTCACATGAAATTCTTTATCGACACAGCAAATCTTAATGAAATAAAAGAAGCCCACGATCTAGGTGTATTAGATGGCGTTACCACAAACCCATCTCTTATGGCTAAAGAGGGTATTACAGGAGAAGAAAATGTGAGAAATCACTATAAAGCAATTTGCGACATCGTTGATGATAATGTGAGTGCTGAAGTAATCGCTACAGATTATGAAAACATGATTAAAGAGGGCGAGGCTTTAGCTAAAATTGATGACAAGATTGTAGTAAAAGTGCCGATGATCAAGGATGGTGTTAAGGCCATCAAATATTTCAGCAATCACGGTATTAGAACGAATTGTACACTTATTTTCTCTGCCGGTCAGGCATTACTTGCTGCCAAGGCAGGAGCTAATTACGTTTCTCCATTTATTGGCCGATTAGACGATATCTCTACAGATGGCCTTACGCTTATAGAGCAAATCGTGCACATCTATGACAACTATGGATTTGGTACAGAGGTGCTTGCAGCTAGTGTGAGACACACCATGCACCTTGTACAGTGCGCAGAAATAGGTGCAGATGTAGCTACGTGCCCATTAAGTGTGATTACTAGCTTACTCAACCACCCACTTACTACTTCTGGGTTAGAGAAATTCTTAGCTGATCACAAAAAAGCTAACGGTTAATCATCAAAAAATCTTAGTATGTCCTTTTCTTCAGATCCGGTTGTAAGGGTAAGAGATGCCAGCATCTTTCAAGACAACAACACTGTATTAAGTGATGTGAATTTTGAAATAGAAAAGGGCGAATTTGTCTTTTTGATAGGAAGAACGGGAGGTGGAAAAACCTCCCTCCTTAAAACCTTATACGCTGACCTTTCTCTTCGATTGGGTGAAATTAATGTTGCTGGTTACGACATCCAGAAAATTAAAAACAGCGAAATTCCTCTTCTGAGAAGAAAGCTAGGAATTATCTTTCAGGACTTTCAACTGTTTCCGGACCGATCTGTAGCTGATAACCTTCTATTTGTAATGAAGGCCACAGGCTGGAAGGAGAAGTCTAAAATGAAAGGAAGGCTTACCGAGGTACTTATGCGTGTAGGTTTAGGCTCTGTGGCCTCCAAGATGCCTCACCAGCTATCTGGTGGTGAGCAACAGCGTGTGGTTATAGCCAGAGCTCTCATCAACGAACCTGCCATATTACTAGCCGATGAGCCTACCGGTAATCTTGACCCGGAGGTTTCTCAAGGCATTTTTAAGATTTTTCAGGAAATCAACAAAAGTGGTACAGCCATACTCATGGCAACACACGATCACAACCTGGTAAGACAGTACCCCGCCCGAGTACTCAAATGCGAAAAAGGTAAGGTAATGGATTCTAAAAATCAGGAAGTAGATTTATCTACCGGACAGTATTAAGCATTCACCTCTTTTGAGGAACTGCCCTCATCTACATCATCGTCAGTATCTAAGTCCTGCAGTTGCTCGTTTAAGATATCGATTCTCACAAGCAGGTTAAGTATGAGTGCGTCAACCACTTTTTTACTGGGATTACGCACCAATTCCTCTTTTAGAACCTGATACATAGCGTCTAGCTTTTGCAAATCCTGCTCAAAATCCTGATCGATGGCTTTGTTTCTTTCCTCAAAGTCATAAATCAAAGACTTTTTTTCAGAGATCATGTCAAAATAGAAGGTTTCGACAGCCTCAAATTCACTTTGTTGTGCGTTTGTAGATTTAGCCATCAATGGCTCAGATGTAAAGTCAACTTTCAGAGCCAGTAAGACAGACATTGCAAAGAATATGATAGCAGCTACCTTCCATAGCCAGATATAGTTTTGCTTACCTTCAAGGTCTTTTGCTATCTTTCTCCAAACCTTCTCATCTGGTGTTTTATCATCAAATTGGGTTCTTTTATCTCTAACCAGTTGTTCCAAGTTGTCTTTCATAATTACCCTCCTTTCTGAGTATTTCTCTTAATTTCTTTTTAGACCTGTTGTATTGAGATTTAGAAGTTGATTCTGAG
>NZ_SMMD01000584.1 GCF_009711475.1 Fulvivirga aurantia | reverse complement strand
CTTGATTCTCTCTTAGGTAGTCAAGCGCACTCTTCCCTGAATTTTTCACCTCCACCCGTTTAGCAAATTTTGTAATTTCGATGATACGCTTGCTAATGAAATTATCAGTGTCATTATCATCTACGAGCATTACTAAGTCGATCGCATTAGAGTCACTCAAAGTTCAATATTTTTTATGGTTCGATTAATAAATCCTAAATGTACAAATTTGAGCGTAAATTAGCTTTTTAAATTTAAAAATGTTCAAGCCTCTTCACATTTCATACACAGCAATTAAATACTTTTTTTCTTAAAAGAGAAATTAATGTGATGGGTGGCATCAAATGGCTACTCAGCGATCATTTTCTGACCCACTTTTATCTTTTCTCCCAAATCTAAATCAAAATTTTCTTTCTCATTCAACTCCATCAGCTCTTCAACGGTGATTTCGTGCTGTCGGGCAATTTTGTATAAGGTATCTCCCGGTTTTACTATATAATAGATGAAGACTGGCTCATAAGCATCATTTCCCTCTTCAATCACACGACCATCTGCCTCTGGTGTATACTCATAGACTATGAGTTTTTGTCCGATGGCTAACTTATCGTTGATTTTTAGATTATTCCACTCAAGTACATCCACTACGTTTACATTATAGAGTTTAGAGATAGCATAATACGTTTGGCCTGGTTTTACAGCATGCACTTTTTTCACAGAATCAAGTCTAATGCTACGGTCATCATTTACTTTTTCTACCTCACTTTGTTTTTCTCCATCACTCTCAGAAATTATTGGCTCTACTTCTTTTTCATTTGGCTCGACTAAAGGGTAAATATTCAGAGTAACGGAATCTTGATCGGTCACTTTTTTCACCACCTCCTCTGTAGACTTATTGCTATTCTTCATGGGCGTTTCCTTCTTAGCGATTTTCGGCTTAGGGCTTCTTTCTACCTCCTTATACTCAATGTCTACATGGGCTGGCCTCACGTATCTAAGCCAAAGCACTCTGCCTGCCTTAAGGGTTGGGTTATCCTCTCTAATTCTATTTTTAAACCTCAGTTTACTTAACCGAAGACCATATTTTTGTGAAACCTCCCATAACGACTCACCCGGCTGCAGCACATGGTAGTAGGCACGTGCCTTTGCTCTTTTCTTTTTAAGATAATAAGGCTCGTCTGCTCTTACTCTATGATCAATAGATATGTCATTATACTTCAAGAATTTACTCAGTGAGATACCTCCCTTGGCAGCCAAAGCAGCTACCTTTTCGTCTCCCCTGGCAATAATACCAGGCAGCGCATTTACTTGTGCAAACCCCTCATCTTCTTTTATAATTTTTGGAAATAAAGAACGGTCTACAAATGTGTATTCTATCTGTATTCCATCTATCTGCTGGCCGCTGTTATTGTCTGTATCACCATTTTTTGCAATGATTCTTTCGCCCTGTCTTTTGCCAATATATTGCTCAGAAGGTATAATTACCGGGTAAGTTTTATCTTCTGGTATCCTGCCTTTTTTAAGCCACTTATTATAGGCTGTAATCTCTTCTTCGCTCACATTTACCTCTTTGGAGATATCCTTCAATGTTTTGCCCGCTCCATTTGTATACTCCGAAAGCTTAAGTGTCGGTTCCTCCTCTACTACACCTTCATAGGCCACTTTATGGGCTAAGAATTTCTTTACATACCAATAGGTTTTCTTATCAATAGTCATTGATTTTACACCAGAGGCATCTTTAAGTACGCGCATCGCGCCTCCGGCACCCATTTGATAGGCCTGTAGCGCATGTAGCCAATTATCGAAATATGTATTATTTAATTTGAGGTATTTTGCGGCTGCCCGAGAGGCTGCCGTGATATTCATACGCTCATCGATGTGCTTATCTACCCGCAGGCCCATTTCCATTGCTGTAAAGTCTTTAAACTGCCAGTAGCCAACAGCATTGGAGCTCGATACAGCATCCGGTATCAGGGCACTTTCCTGCAATACCAGGTATTTAAAATCTTCGGGTAAATTTTCTTCTTTAAAAACGCGCTCGATAATCGGGAAATAGCTCCTTGCTTTCTCAATCATTACATTGTAATGGGTCTTACTACGCGTGAGGGCATCTACACTTTCTTGAATATCTTTTCTACCACTTTCATGAATACGCAGTTTGATGCCTGCAAACTCCATTTTTGATGGCACCTGAGGTGTGTCCTGCGCCCAGGCTGTTGATGAAAAACCAATTACAATAAGAAAAAAAATAGCTCGCATTAATTATAGCTTTCTTAGTACCATGAGACCATCCCGAACAGGAAAAAGAACGTTTTCTACACGATCATCATTGTGCACCTTGGCATTAAAATCGAGTAGAGCCTGGGTGTCTTTATCTATTTTGTCCCCCACAACCTTTCCACTCCAAAGTACATTGTCTGCAATAATAAAGCCGCCTTTATTTACTTTATCAATTACCAGGTCATAATAGTTTGAATAGTTTATCTTATCGGCATCGATGAATACCAAATCAAATGATTCCTTAAGATCAGGAATTAGATCTAAGGCATTACCAATTCTATAATCAATCTTTTCTTTGAATCCTGCCTTTTCTATATAGGCACGTACCATGTCTTCAAGCTCCTCATTAATATCCAAGGTGTATAATTTGCCATCTTCAGCAAGGCCCTCTGCCATGCAAATCGCGGAATAACCGGTATAGGTGCCAATTTCAAGCACAGTTTTAGGCTTAATCATGTGTGCAAAAGTGCTCAACACACGGCCTTGCACATGCCCGGAGAGCATCCTTGGCATCATCACTTTGGCGTGAGTTTCTCTGTTAATTTCCTTTAAAAGCTGATTTTCCTCTGCGGTGTGTTCGGCTACATATTTATCGATAGCCTCTGGCAAAAACTCCATACTATTCTGGTAAAAAAGTTAATTGACTTAAGTAATCTTCATCAAACATTTCGTTGGCAATGTCTCTCAACTCTGCCGCTGTAGTTGATTTTATTTCACTAAAAATATGATCAAGAGAATCAATTCTATCCAAATCTAATATACTCTTGCCCATCATAAGCATGAGACTTACATTATTTTCTTCTGCCATGGCCAATTGTCCCATGAGTTGTTCTTTGGCCGTTTTTAGCTGGATAGATCCTAACGGCTGCTCCTTTAGTTTTCTTAACTCAGCCTTAACTAATTTTACACTTCGCTTCAATTGGCCAGGCTCAGTAGCAAAGAAAATTCCGAACAAACCGGTGTCGGTATAAGACTGATAGCTTGCCTCAATACCATACACAAAGCCGTGCTTTTCCCTAAGCGCAAGATTGAGTCTTGAGTTCATGGCAGGCCCGCCTAAAATATTTGTTAGCATAAAAAATGGCAGCTTCTTTTCGCTGTCATTATTATAGGCATCACGACCAATGGCACAATGCGCCTGAGTGAGCGACCTTGTTAT
This sequence comes from Fulvivirga aurantia, assembly GCF_009711475.1. GTDB lineage: Bacteria > Bacteroidota > Bacteroidia > Cytophagales > Cyclobacteriaceae > Fulvivirga > Fulvivirga aurantia. The sequence continues at coordinate 893 of NZ_SMMD01000584.1, read as the reverse complement.
CTCTCTATTATTAGGCTGATATGCTGTGAAATTTAACCGCTCCTCGCCTCCATTGTAATTGGGAATATGGCCAAAGTGCTTTTCTGCAAGTTTCATTACTTTCTTAAAAGGCATATTTCCTACACAGCAAAAAACTATACGCTCAGTATTGATGTGCTGTCTTATAAAATTCCGGAAATCATCGCGGTGAAAAGAGCGAACGCTTTCGGCCGTACCCAAAATATTACGACCTAAAGGGTGGTCGTTAAATATTACAGCATCAAACTCATCCTGGATAGCATCTTCGGGAGCATCATAGTACATGGCCATTTCTTCTAAAATCACCTTGCGCTCCTTATCAATCTGCTTCTCTGGAAAAATCGAGTCAAAAGTTATGTCTGTCAGTAGTTCAATCGCTTTCTCAAAATAAGTATCAAGCACTGAGGCATAAAAGGCAATTTTCTCTTTGGTTGTGTAGGCATTTAGCTCACCCCCAACAGCATCGATCCTATTTAAGATATGAAATGCCTTCCTTTTGGTCGTACCCTTGAAAGCCATATGCTCCCAAAAATGTGCGATGCCTTGATTTTCAAATGTTTCATCTCTACTTCCTATATCCAACATAAAGCCACAGTGTGCAATCTTTGTATTGCTTACCTGTTTGTGTATGACTCTTATGCCGTTTGGAAGTGTTCTAATTTCGTAGTCTCTCATAGCCCGCTTGCTTGCCGCAAAGTTAAAGATTTTTAGAGGAGAACAACCCACTTAGATCGTGCAAGTTGACCACTGATCAAACATTCGCATACGCACATAGATGACCGCCAGCGACCACTAAAATCTATTATAAACCGCTTAAAATCAATGAATAGCGTATTTACAAATGGCATGCAGCTTGCATTATCAAAAATTAAATC
>NZ_SMMD01000713.1 GCF_009711475.1 Fulvivirga aurantia | reverse complement strand
ATCTTTTGGGCATAAGCTCAACCGTATTAGAAGAGAAGAGCAATTTAAATTGAGCCATGTAACTCAGTTTGAGTCTCTCACCAGGCGTGAGTACGAGATTGTAAGTTTATTGGCCAACGATTATAATAACCCTCAAATTGCTCAGGAGCTTTATATAAGCCGATCTACGGTAGAGCAACATCGCAAGAACATCAACAAAAAACTCGAGATTCATAGTTTCAGGCAGTTGTATGATTATGCGCTTGCCTTCGATCTTGTTTAAAAGGAAACAAACCCCTCGGTCGTTTCATCGATAACTTTCTACGCTAATTAGTTTCTTTTATTTAGCTTTGGCGCATGATCAATTACCCAATTACATTATCATCTGACGAAGAGAAGGTTGAGTGCACCCAGGCGTGTGATAAAATTGAGAATTTTCTCAACAAAAAAAGTGAAAACCTTAAGCTTGATGAGCTTAAAACCTTTCTGGACGGCATGGAATATAGCAGCAGAGAAGTGGAGCTTGCTACCTGGCAGGAAGTATATAAAGAATTATCAAGAGTTGGGCTTTGTCTAAACATAAACCTTGAAGGCTCTGCAAAATATGCCATTACTTATGACATGGCTAAGTCTATGTGGGTACTTGCCCATGTAAAATATTTCACAGAATACATCAGATCTAAAGAGCAGGAGGAGCTACTAGATTATGTAGCGTCATGGTTGAAGATTATTTGTGAGCAGCAAGCCATGAGTTTTGGCGATGTAGAAAAATACATCTAACAATTGCTCCCTCAGATTGTATTTAATGCATGAAACCTGCATCTCTTCCCGAAATAAGAAAAGAACTTAAGTCTCGTGATCCGGAAGAGGTAATACAGATATGCTTGAGGCTCGGTAGGTTTAAGAAAGACAACAAAGAATTGTTGACTTACCTGCTATTTGACGCACAGGATGAACAGGCCTACATCGAAGCTGTGAAGTATGAGATTGATGATATGATGGACGAAATCAATCATAATCATATCTATTATGCAAAAAAGAGCTTGCGTAAAATCCAGCGTAATTTAAATAAATACATCAGGTACTCGGGCAACAAGCAAACCGAGGTTGAGGTGTTGCTACATTTCGGTATGGCCATAAAAGACTCGAAAGTTGCCATTCACCGAAGCAACGTACTCAGTAACATGTATGATAGGATAATCGCACGCATAGAAAAAGCGCTCGGAACACTTCATGAAGATATTCAGGCAGATTATAGACATGAAATCGAGCAGCTTTAAGAGCGCTGAATTTTAGTAATAAATAACAAAGTCCATTTAATAGTATATTGGTAATCTCACTGTGCAGCCATGCTAAAAAAATTATTCTATCTGCTTTTCAAGCTTAAAAAATGGAAATTAAATACTCCTCCACCTCCGGAGGCTTTTAATTGCATTATGGTGGCTGCACCTCATACCAGCAATTGGGATTTTGTGTATAGCATTACCGCCTTGGCTCAGCTTAAGCTTAAGCCTAGATTTACGATTAAAAAAGAGCTCAAAAAATTCCCTCTAGGTGCATTAATTGACCCTCTGGGTGCTTTGTGGATTGATCGGTCTCCATCAAAAGACAAACGCCTGAGCATGACAGATGTAATGGTCAACTTATTTAAAAATGCCCAAAAGCCACTTTGCATGGTGGTGACGGTAGAAGGAACTCGAGCGAGGACTACCAAGTGGAAAACAGGGTTTTATTATGCTGCTTTAGAAGCTAAAGTGCCTATTTGCCTGGCCTATATGGATTATGAAAAACGAGAAACCGGAGTGGGTATGTGTTTTATGCCAACAGGCGATATAAAGGCAGATATGAAAATTGTAATGGATTTTTATAAAGGCAGAAAAGGAAAACACCCGGAAAACTTTGCCTTAGATGAAAGGTACGCTTAGCCCGGGTGTCTAAATATTATACCATGTTATGATAGACGTTTTGTACGTCATCATCTTCTTCTAATTTCTCTAGCAGTTTGTCAACTTCTTCAGTTTCTTCTTCTGAGAGTGATTTTGTAACATTTGGTATGCGCTCAAACCCAGAAGAAATAATTTCAAATTCTCTCTCTTCCAGCGTTTTTTGTAACGCACCATAGCTTTCAAACGGTCCATAAATCATGATGCCGTCCTCATCTTCAAACACTTCTTCTGCACCATAATCAATCAACTCCAGCTCCAACTCCTCTATATCGATATCGTGTTTTGCTATTTTGAAGTTGCAGGTATGGTCAAACATAAACTCTACAGACCCTGAGGTGCCCAAACTTCCATTACATTTATTGAAATAGCTTCTCACATTAGCCACTGTGCGGTTATTGTTGTCTGTGGCTGTTTCTACTAAAATAGCGATGCCATGAGGTGCATAACCTTCAAACAAGGTTTCTTTATAATCTCCCTGGTCTTTATCTGTAGCTTTTTTAATTGCCCTTTCTACATTGTCTTTGGGCATATTAGCGGCTTTGGCATTCTGAATGAGGGCACGTAATCTCGAGTTAGAATCCGGGTCTGGCCCACCATCTTTTACTGCCATAGTGATGTCTTTACCTAATCGGGTAAAGGTCTTGGCCATTTGGCCCCAGCGTTTCATTTTACGCGCTTTTCTAAATTCAAATGCTCTTCCCATAGTATGTGATAATAAAAGGCTGTAAATATAATCAGTTTGATAAATTGAACAGCTAATAATTGGAAGATACTACGGTTATAAGCTTATTTTTATTTTACTTAAAGCATAGAAAAACAAACACCCGGCATCGTATATGAAATTTTTTAGGCTTTTGATGTTTTTGCTTTGTGGTCTTTATCTACAGGGCTATGGGCAAGAGCCTGCATTGAAGTTTACCCATTATGGTAAGGCAGATGGCTTAAATCAAAGTAGTGTAAATGCCATTTATCAGGATAGTCGAGATATTTTATGGATTGCCAATTTTGGCGGTATCAACGCATTTGATGGGTACACCTTCAAGTCATATGAGGCAGATTTTAACGATAGTACTTCAATCCCTGATAACTCTGTCTGGACGATTTTTGAAGACCACAAAAATGACCTTTGGTTTGGCACTAAAAGTAGTCTTTCAAAATATAACCAAGCCACCGATGATTTTACCAACCACTTTATTTTTCCGGTAGAATCAAGCACGTTGGCTATCAAAGCCATATACGAGACCAGGGCGGGTGATTTCTTAGTTGGAACTGAAGGCAAAGGATTATTTTATTTCGATAAAAGCACTCAAAAGTTTGAGCCTCACACAGGCTTTCCTTCCAATATAAAAGTGACCCAGATCATAGAAAATACACAGCAGACTTTGTGGGTGGCTACTGAAAATTTAGGATTGTACAAACTAAGCCCTCAGGATGAGCAGGCAGTTCAATATAGTAAACTGGGAGGAGTAAGCGTCTCAACCATTTGGTCTATGGCATTAAATACCAACGATGACTTATGGATAGGAAGCGATAGCCATGGCTTAATTATTTTTAATGCACAAAATCAGTCATTTGATTTAGCCTCTGACTTGTACAGCTCTTATGTAGGAGGTGAAAAGATCAAGACAATAGAAAGAGATACGCTTGGGAGAATGTGGATTGGGAGTGCAACAGAAGGCCTTTCCATCTATGACCCTAAAACCAGTCAGTTTTACTTTTACGAGCACATTGCAGGAGACGCGCAGTCTCTCTATGATAATGACGTAAGCGATATACACCCTGGAGCAAATGGAGTGGTTTGGCTGGGTTTGTATATGAATGGTTTTAACAAAGTAATTGAAACACCTTTTCATACCATTAAACACAGACCTGGCCGTGAAGACGGGCTTTCAAATAACAACGTATATAGCATGTATCGTGATCGGTCTGGGTATTTGTGGTTTGGTACTTTTGGCGGTGGTCTTAATCGATACAATCCCGCAGATAAATCATTTCTCACCTACAAACACAACCCTAACGATGAGAAATCAATTAGCCATGATTGGGTGAGGATAATACGCGAAGATTCTAAAGGCAATATGTGGGTAGGCACCTGGGGTGGTGGTCTCAATAAATTTAATAGAGAGACCGGTCAGTTTGAGAGATATCTGCCCGATGGAGAAGCCAATAGCTTAAATTTCAATATCGTTACCGCCATTCATGAAGATCAGTTCGGCACGCTTTGGATAGGTACTTATGGTGGTGGAATCAATATCTATCAGCCGGAGACCGATGATTTTCGATCAATACAACACAATGAAAATGATAAGAACTCCTTAAGTGATGATCATATCACATCTTTTTATACTGACGATGATGGCAATTTATGGGTATGTACCTACGGAGGTGGTATAAACCGATTTGATTATTCTACAAATAGTTTTAAGCGATTTGTACCAGAGAAAGGCAAGAAATTTAGTCTCAACAACTTTAAAGTACTACATATTTTTCCCGATAAGGACAGCACCTTCTGGTGGCTCACCACATTGGGAGGTGGCGTGAACAAGTTGTATCCAAAACAGGAGAGATTTACTGCGTATACTACTAAAGATGGCTTAGCAAATAACTCCACTATGGGTATGTTGGCTGATGAACATGGTTATTGGATAAGCACAAACAATGGATTGTCTTACATGAACACCCAAGATATGTCATTTGCCAACTACACCACGGCAGATGGGCTTACCAGTGATGACTATAACCTGGAAGCATATGCGCAGGATGATCTGGGCTTATTTTACTTCGGAGGCAAAAAGGGAGTTACTTATTTCGACCCAAAGGATGTAAAAGTCGATAAGACGTTTCCCAGGGTTGAGATTGTAAATCTACAAGTGGATGGGAAGGATTACATACTTGATGGTGAGGATAATGACATACCGTATAACAGTCGGGTCATGTTTGAGTTTGCTGCAATCAACCCCAATAAAACCAGTAAAATTTCTTACGCTTATAAGCTAAAGGGCCTAAATGACAGTTGGCAGTATGTTGAAAAGCAGAGAATGGCAACATTTGCCTCATTGCCACCCGGTGATTATCAATTACAGGTAAAATCTACAAATGGAAGTGGTTTGTGGAGCGAGAGCTATTCTACAACTACTTTTTACATACCACCGCCATGGTATATGACCTGGTATTTTAGAGTAGGGGTTGTAGTCTTATTGTTGATTATTGCCTTTCTGTATTACTACAGCAAAATAAAGCAATATAAGAGGCAACAGTTGATTTTAGAAAAGAAGGTAGAGCATCGCACGCAGACAATTGCTCAAAAAAATAAAGACCTGGAGCAGTCTTACGATAAACTGAAAAAACTAGAAGGTTTTAAAGAGTCATTAGTACAAATGATCGCACACGATCTAAAGAACCCGTTAGTGACCATTCTGGGGAGATCTGAAGGGAAGGTTGAGGATGAAAACATGCATAAAATCAATAAGTCAGGGCGCTCAATGCTTAGAATGATCGAGGATATGCTCGATGTACAAAAGTTTGAAAGCGATAAAATGAAGCTTAATCTGACGGATGAATCCTTGCAGCTCGTGGTGACTAACGCCATGTCTGAAGTAGCAGATTTAGCTGAAGAAAAAGGCGTATTCTTAAAATCTAAAATCGATTCCTCTTATGGAGTGCATATCGATGCTGAACTCATTAAAAGGGTTTTAGTCAATTTACTCTCAAATGCCATAAAATTTTCTCCTACAGGTAAGCCGGTAGAAGTATCAGCAACTAAAACTGATGATCGTATTCTGATTGAGGTAAAAGATTTTGGGGCAGGTGTTGCTCCTGAATTACAGCAAAAGATTTTTGAAAAATATACCCAGGACAAGGTAAAAGCCTCAGGTAAGGCCAAGTCGACCGGTCTTGGATTACCTTTCTGTAAGTTGGCTGTCTCGGCTCACGGTGGTACTATTGGTGTGAAATCACAAGCTGGAAAAGGCAGTACATTTCATTTCGATCTAGCCATGAGTGAGGTAAAAGCACAAGCAAATAGTGACATCACACAGAGTAAGCAGCCTCTGAATTTACAGTTATCTGAGGAAGATCTAGCTTTACTAAACGGACATAAACAAGAGCTTTTGGAGCTAACCATCTATGAAACAGGTCAATGGTATCACTTATTAAAAAAACTTAAAGAGAGTGACTCCGCCAC
>NZ_SMMD01000767.1 GCF_009711475.1 Fulvivirga aurantia | reverse complement strand
GACTCAACATCGAAATGACCATCTCTTGAGTAGATTTCTTCGAGTATAGCATATCTCTCGGGGGTTTTTCTTAAGCCCTTATTTTCCAGATATGCCGTGAAGATTTTCTTTACTTCGGCAAAAACTTTTTCGTTGAGTGCCATTCGCCTATGCTTTTAGGGATGCAAATATAGGATATCTTTTCTAGAATTTTAATCGTGGTATTCAAACCTTGATACCTTAAAGACACCATCTACTTTTTCTAGCTTGGTAATAAGTAAATCTAAGTGTCTCGTATCATTTACATAAAGCATAATATCCCCTTCAAAAATACCCGACTCTGTATCAATAGACATTGACCTCATGTTTACCTTCAACTCATCTGAAATGATAGCTGTGACATCGTTGATAAGACCTACGCGATCGGTACCAATTATTTTTAAACCAACAAGAAATGCAGACCTATGCTGGGAGGTCCATTTTGCTTTTACTACTCTATGCCCATGGTTTGCTAAAAGTTCAGGGGCGTTTGGACAGGTAGTTCTGTGAATTTTGATCCCTTCGTTTACAGTTACAAAGCCGAAGACATTATCACCAGGAATTGGATTGCAACATTTTGAAAGCTTATAATCTATGACATCCATATCCTCACCAATGAGAAGAATATCATCAGACTTAACTTTTACTATCTCTTTTGCGAATGATTTGGCATCAGAAACCTTGGAAGCAGGCCTTTGCTTTATGGTCGAGGTGGGTTTAAACTCCTTAAACTTTTTAAAATCTTTGGTATTAATAATACCCTTACCTATTCTATAAAATAGATCTAGTTGCGTATTGACATTAAAAAATGCCCTCAATCTATCGAAGGTCTCATTATTAGCTTCAAACTTTAACTGTTTCAGTTTTCTAAGCGCAATCTCCCTACCCTCTTCTGCGATAACCTTTTTATCTTCTTTAAGCTCATCTTTAATTTTAGATTTAGCTTTGGAGGTAACGACAAATCGCAACCAATCTTCGTTGGGCTTTTGCTTACTCGATGTGAGTATTTCTACCTGATCACCATTTTTTAACTCATAGTTAATAGGCACAAGTTTTTGATTGATCTTGGCTCCTATACAACGAGCCCCCACCTCGGTATGAATATCAAAAGCAAAGTCTAAAGCTGTGGCGCCATGAGGCAGTGTTTTGAGCTCACCTTTAGGTGTAAAAGCAAAAACCTCTTCATTAAATAAGTTTCCTCTAAAGTCATCTACAAATTCGAGAGCTGAAGAGTCATTCTGCTCCAGCATGTCTCTTACTTTACCAATCCATTGTTCCAGACCGGAGGTTTGGTTATTTACATTGTCTTTATATTTCCAATGAGCAGCATAGCCTTTTTCTGCAATCTCATCCATTCTGGTAGTTCTAATCTGAACCTCAACCCACTGACCATTTCGAGCCATTACAGTTGTATGCAATGACTCATAGCCATTAGCTCTGGGTGTACTAATCCAATCCCTTAATCTATCAGGATTTGGTTTATAAAAATCGGTAACGATGGAGTATACCTGCCAGCAGTCTGCCTTTTCTGTTTCCATCGATGAATCTATTATAATGCGTATGGCAAACAAATCGTATACCTCTTCAAAAGGAATGTTTTGTTTCTTCATCTTATTCCAAATGGAATAAATTGATTTAGGCCTACCTTTTATAACATAATTGAAATCCTGAGCATTAAGCGATTTTTGAATTGGCCTAATAAAACTTTTGATAAAGCGATTTCTAGCTTCCTTGGTGGCAGCTATCTTACTTACAATCTCAGAAAAGGTATCTCGCTCAGTATACCTTAGGTATAAATCTTCAAGTTCTGATTTTATTGCATAAAGCCCGAGGCGATGTGCCAGTGGTGCGTATAGAAATATGGTTTCAGAAGCTATCTTATACTGCTTATTTTCTGGCATGCTCCCTAACGTACGCATGTTGTGAAGCCTATCAGCTAGTTTAACCAAAATAACCCTTACATCTTCTGAAAGGGTAAGCAACATTTTTCTGAAATTCTCTGCTTGCTGAGAGCTTCCATGTTCAAATACTCCTGAAATTTTAGTGAGCCCATCGATTATTCTGGCTATTTTCTTACCAAAATTTCTTTCAATGTCCTTGATGGTCCATTCTGTATCTTCAACTACATCATGCAGCAAAGCAGAGATGATTGATGTTGTACCCAACCCAATTTCTTCTACACAAATCCTAGCTACGGCTAGTGGATGAAAAATGTAGGGCTCTCCGGATTTCCTGCGCATACCATCATACGCCTCCATTGAAACATTAAATGCTTTTCTGATTTTTTTTGAGTCATCGTCTTTAAGAAAAGGCTTGGCTTTTCTTAGCAATTGCCTATATCTACGAACTATTTCCTTGTTTTCCTCTTCTACGTCTACAGCGATCATAAAGTCTTTAAAACTATTCTCAATTTTTTTTACTCAAATATTGCACTATAAAAAATAATATTTACATTTGCACTCCAATTTATTGAAAGCGGATGTGGCGAAATTGGTAGACGCACTAGACTTAGGATCTAGCGCCTCCGGGCATGGGGGTTCGAGTCCCTCCATCCGCACAAAAATTAACCCTCGATCTCCCGATTCTATTGCAATATAGGATCAGTGGTTGAGGGTTTTTATTTATTACTAACATTAAAACAATTACTGCTTTGGATATCACATTAGACAAAAAAAGCTCCACAGAAGCCTCTATTAAAGTTACATTAAAGGAGAGTGATTATCAACCCAATGTAGAAGAAAAAGTAAAGGAGTATGCCAAGAAAGCAAACATCAAAGGCTTCAGACCAGGCAAAGTTCCTACTGGCTTAATTAAGAAGATGTACGGCAAATCTATTATTGTCGAAGAAGTAAATAGCATTTTATCAAAATCACTTCAGGAGTACATTAAAGAAAACAATATTCAGCTCATCGGTGAGCCTCTTCCTGACATGGAAAAGGCAAGCCAAATTGATTGGGAGAATCAAAAAGACTTTGAGTTTGACTACAACATCGGACTTGTAGATGAGTTTGATTACGATCTTTCTAACAAACAGAAAGTGAAGTCATACAAAATAGAGTTGGATAAAAAAGCTCTGGACGAGACACTTGAAAATGTTAAAAAACAATTTGGAGAAAGCACCAACCCTGAGGTAAGTGAAGAAGGTGATGCTTTCTACGGTGAATTAAAACAAGTTGAGGGCGAGCTTTCTAAAGAAGGTGTAATACAGTGGGATGATCTTGACAAAAAAGAACATAAGAAGTTTACAGGTGTAAAGCCTGGTGATATTGTAGAATTAGATATCCAAAAAGCTTTTAAGGATCACGCTACCATAGCTCACTTGCTTGATGTAGGTCATGAAAAAGCTAAGGAGCTAACCGGTAAGTTCACATTTATAATCAATAAAATAAATAGAATTGAGCCTGCTGAGCTTAATCAGGACTTGTTTGATAAGGTTTTTGGCAAAGACAGCATCAAATCTGAAGAAGAATTTGTTGAAAAAGTAAAGAACACGGTAGAAGAGAATTACAATCGTGAAACAGACCACTTACTTGACAGAGACATCAAAGATCATTTCGTAAAAAATACGAAGATTGAAATACCAGTTGAGTTCTTGAAAACGTGGTTGTTACAATCAAATGAAGGAAAAGTAACTGCTGAAGATATCGAAAAAGAAATCGATGAATATGTGAAGCAGCTAAAGTGGGATCTCATCAAAAATAAAATCGCAGAGAAAAGCGAGATTAAGGTAGAGAATGAAGAGGTTGTTGATAAGGCTAAGAATATGATTTTACAGCAACTTGGCGGACAGGGTATGGCAGAGCAAATGAAAGATCATTTAGATTCTTTTGCAGACAATTACCTTAAAGGTGAAAATGGTCAAAACTATATGAAAGTATTTGGTGAGGTAAGAGATGAGAAAATCTTAAATCACATAAAAGATGAGATTACTATCACCGAAAAGAAAGTGACTCTTGATGAATTTCAAAAGATAGTTTCGAACTAATCAACCTCACTTTGAGTTTATTTGAAAGCCCTATCTTATAGGGCTTTTTTTCGTATTAATAGACAATAATGCTAATTTGTTGTTATAATTGAGCATAAACCGATTAAACAAAATCAAAATGATCAATAAAGAAGAATTTAGAAAATTTGCCATTAAAGATCAGGGCATAAGCGGACATACATTTGATGATTACTCTAGTGCTATACAGAATATGACTCAGTATGTAATCGAGGAAAGACCTGGAAACTTTAGAGCAATTGATGTCTTTACAAGATTAATTTCTGATAGAATCATTTTCTTAGGAATGGGAATTGATGATCAGATCGCCAATATAATTACTGCTCAATTATTATTCTTAGAGTCCAGCGACCCTAAGAAGGACATAATTATGTATATAAACAGCCCTGGAGGTTCGGTATATGCTGGTTTGGGTATTTATGATACCATGCAATATGTAAACCCTGATGTAGCCACAATTTGCACAGGATTGGCAGCATCTATGGGAGCCGTTCTATTGGCTTCAGGTCATGAGAAAAAAAGATCAGCATTACCTCACGCAAGAGTTATGATACACCAACCCATGAGTGGCATGCAAGGGCAGGCTTCAGATATGGAAATATCATTGAAACAAACGCTGGAGGTTAAAAAGGATTTATATAATATATTATCTAAGCACAGTGGTCAGAAATACGATAAAATCGAAAAAGATTCTGATAGAGACTACTGGATGAGGGCTGCAGAAGCTAAATCTTACGGCCTGATTGACGAAGTATTAGAAAGAAAAAGTAAATAATATGGCAGAAGTAACTTGCTCATTTTGTGGTAGAAATAAGAAAGACGTTGACCTGATGATATCGGGTATACATGCACACATTTGTGATAAATGTATCTCTCAGGCCAACCAAATCTTAAGTGAAGAAAAAAAGAACACTCAAAACGACACGGGTGCACCTAACTTTAATTTGGTGAAGCCGATGGAGATGAAGAAGTTCTTAGATGAATTTGTGATTGGGCAGGATGAAGCTAAAAAAGTATTATCAGTTGCTGTATATAACCATTACAAAAGGTTAATGCAGAAACCAACAGATGATGATGTAAATATTGAGAAATCGAACATCGTAATGGTTGGTGAGACCGGTACAGGTAAAACATATTTGGCACGAACACTGGCTAAAATTTTACAAGTACCTTTCTGTATTGCGGACGCCACAGTCTTAACAGAAGCAGGTTATGTTGGTGAAGATGTAGAAAGTATTCTTACCAGGCTTTTGCAATCTGCTGATTATGAAGTTGAAGCTGCAGAAAGGGGAATTGTATATATAGATGAGCTTGATAAAATTGCCAGAAAATCTGACAACCCATCTATTACCAGAGATGTAAGTGGTGAAGGTGTACAACAGGCTTTGTTGAAGTTATTGGAAGGAACTACAGTAAACGTACCACCGCAAGGGGGCAGGAAGCATCCTGACCAAAAAATGATCTCTGTAAATACTGAGAATATTTTATTTATTTGTGGTGGGGCTTTTGATGGTATTTCCAGAAATATTGCCAAACGTATTAATACCAGGCCACTAGGTTTTGCATCTTCTGAAGAAGAGTTAAATCCTTTAGATGTAGAAATGGATAACCTTTTGCAATATGTTACAGCACAAGATTTAAAGAGTTTCGGGCTTATCCCCGAGCTAATCGGTAGATTACCGGTACTTACTTATTTAAATCCATTGGACGCTAAGACGTTGAAACTGATCTTAACCAAACCTAAAAATGCTTTGGTAAAGCAGTACAAGAAACTATTTGAAATGGAGGAAATTGAAATAGACTTCAAAGATGGTGCCCTGGATTTTATCGTTGAGAAAGCAGTGGAATTTAAGCTTGGTGCGAGGGGCCTTAGGTCAATCTGCGAGGCCATTGTAAATGATGCCATGTTTGAGCTTCCTTCAGAAGAAAATAAGGAGAAACTAGTTATTAATAGAAGCTATGCTGAAGATAAATTCAGCAAATCTAAATACAGCAAGCTTAAAGTAGCTTAACTGTCAAGAATTCCTAGATAATTTAGAAGCTAGCTCACTGAGCTAGCTTTTTTTTGATTTTCTACAATTAGTTTTGCAGTATTTTCAGAAGCACTACCGACATCAAGGGTTTTAATGATCTTATCATACTCCAACTTGATGTTAGCAAGGTATTCAGTGTCAGTTAGTAATCTATCTAACTCTTCTGCCAGTGAATCAGTATTAAACTCATCCTGAATGAGCTCTTTCACCACCTCTTTATCGGCAATTAGATTTACTAGTGAAATATAAGGAACTCGAATAAGTCTTTTAGCGATCGTATACGAGATTTTACTTGTTCTGTAAACAACCACCTGTGGCACCTTCCATAGAGCAGTTTCAAGAGTTGCAGTACCCGAGGTAACAACAGCTGCATCAGCCCCAGATAATAAATCGTAACTATTGCCTTTAAACAATACCACATTATCCATCTTACTGATTTCAGCATAGTAACTATCATCAAGGTTGTTTACGGTAGCTACAGCAAAATTTATATCAGTTTTACGACTGGCCAACTCAATGAAATATGGCAACATATTCTTAAGCTCCTGTCCCCTACTTCCGGGTAGCAAAGCAACGTACTTACTTGGTAAATTAGAGGCAGTTGGTTTGTGAGATTTGACTGCATCCATTACTGGATTTCCCACATAATTGACTTCCCAAACGAACTTCGCAAAAAATTCTTTTTCAAAGGGTAAAATGACATACATAAAGTCAACTATGCGCTTGAGTTTTAATGCCCTTTTCTGATTCCAGGCCCATACTTTAGGCGATATGTAGAAATGCACCGGTATGCCTGATTTTTTAGCATACTTGGCGATTTTCATATTAAAACCACCATAATCGATCAGAATTATTGCATCAGGTTTATATGTGTCAATTTCTGATTTACACTGATTAATAAATCCACGTATCTTAAAAATATTTTGAAGGACCTCGATAAAGCCCATGAAGGCCATTTGTTTATAGTGCAATAAAATCTCCACACCTGAGGCCTGCATATTATCACCTCCGAATCCTTTAAATTCAGAATCAGGCTCTTCTTTTATGATTGCCTTTACTAAATTCCCTCCATGAAGGTCCCCTGACCGTTCTCCAGCTATGATAAAGTATTTCATACTAGCCGTAGTATTCTACAAAATTTCGAGGGGTTTCATAAAGTTTAATACAGTGCAATTGCGCTGTATCGCTAACAGTTGGTAGGGTTCTCTCTAATATTTTCCAGAATTCGATAGCTAAGTTCTCGGTACTTGCCATCTTATCCTTCATAAAGTCGACATCAAGATTGAGGTTCTTATGATCCACCTTATCTGTAATTTCTCTTCGGATTAGCTGACTTAGCTTTTTAAGATCAACAACAAATCCCGTGTCGGGTTCTGGTTCGCCTTTAACGGTCACTATTAAATCAAAATTATGGCCGTGCCAGTTAGAGTTAGCACATGGGCCGAAAACCTCTTCATTCTTTTCTTTAGACCACTTAGGGTTAAATAGTTTATGAGCTGCGTTAAAGTGTTCCTGTCTACTTACAAATATCATCGCCATTCCTTTTCTGAGTGCAAATATAAGAAGCTATTTTTT
>NZ_SMMD01000548.1 GCF_009711475.1 Fulvivirga aurantia | reverse complement strand
GGCTTTTTCTTGAATAGTCGCATAAACCTTTAATCTTTGCACCCGTTAGGTTATTATTCAACCACTCAGAGATTATGAAGAAAAACTACGGTATCCTTTTAAGCTTATTTTTCATTTCTTTTACGCTTTTAGGACAAAAACCCACACAGCCAGATGCGGCAGATATACTTCTAAAACTCAAAAAGCTTAACTTTCTCGGCACTGTACTCTACGTAGCAGCTCACCCCGATGATGAAAACACCCGACTAATCGCTTATATGGCTAACGAGAGGTTGGCCAATACCGCCTATTTATCAATGACACGTGGTGATGGAGGTCAAAATCTGATAGGTCCCGAAATACGCGAGGCTTTAGGCGTGATTCGTACTCAGGAATTGCTTGCGGCAAGAGCCATTGACGGGGGTCAACAATTTTTTACAAGAACCAATGATTTTGGCTATTCAAAATCACCAGAGGAAACTCAGGAGATATGGGACAGAGAAAAAGCACTGGGAGACGTGGTTTGGATTTTTAGAAAATTCAGACCGGATGTAATTATTACACGGTTTCCTACTGACGGTGGGGGTGGTCATGGTCATCACACTACCTCAGCGATATTTGCCCACGAAGCATTTGACCTGGCAGCTGACAAAGATCAGTATACCGACCAACTAGAGTATGTGAGCACCTGGCAGCCAAAGCGTCTTTACCTCAACACAGGGCGATGGTGGAATCCAAACATAAGTGCTGACGAAGAAGGAGTACTTACTGTAGATGTCGGTCAGTATAACGCTTTACTTGGTGAGTCGTACACCGAAATGGCTTCCAGAAGTCGCAGTCAGCATAAAAGTCAGGGTTTTGGCTCAACAGGTAGTAGAGGCAAACAAATAGAATACCTGGAGTACAGGAAAGGTGATAAAGCCCAGGAAGATATTTTTGAAGGGGTTGAAACCTCATGGAAGCGTGTAAAAGGAGGGGAGAAGATCGGTAGAATGATTGAAGAAATAATTGCCAACTACTCCGCATCAAATCCGGCAATGATAGTGAAGCCCCTACTTGAGGTGAGAAAAGAAATTGCCAAAATCAAAGATAACCATTGGAGAGAGGTGAAAACCCAGGAAGTGGACGAATTGATTAAGGCCGCTACAGGTTTGTATCTCGAAACAAGAGCAGATGATTTCTCTGCGGCTCCGGGTTCTGAAATTATGCTAAACACAGAATTAGTCAACCGTTCTAATGTAGAAGTAACTTTGAAAAGTATTTCTTACGGGTCAATAAAAGACTCTGTGATTAATAGCACTTTTACTAACAATAACACACTAGACTTTAAAACCACCTATCAGGTTCCATCAGAAGCAGCGTATACGCAATCTTACTGGTTGAAGGAAAAAGGTACGCTTGGGATGTATAAAGTTGATGATCGTATGCTAATTGGTAAACCCGAAAACGGTGCTGCCATTGAAGTGACCTATGTTTATGCTATCGGAGATCAGGAGTTTACCAACAAACACCCTGTTATTTACAAATGGAATGATCCTGTTGATGGTGAAAAATATAGACCTTTTGTAATCACTCCACCTGTATTTGTCAACATTCCAGAATCTGTTTACATCTTCTCTGACGAATCTAGTCGGCAAATTACAGTCACCGTTAAAGCCGGAGCAAGAAACGTTACTGGTGAAGTAAGGCTTAACCTGCCAGATGGCTGGAAAAGTGAGCCCACAAAGCATAGTTATACACTCGAGGATAAGAATGCAGAGGCCTTATTTACTTTTACAGTTACTCCACCTGCCGGTCAGAGTGAAGGCCAATTGAAGGCCATTGTAACTCATGATGGTAAAGAATATGGCAAGAGCATTAATACAGTAGATTACGATCACATCAAAACCCAGGTGCTAATGCCGGATGCAGAAGCCAAAATCGTAAAACTAAACATAAAAAAGTACGGAGAAACAATTGGGTACATAGCTGGGGCAGGGGATGTTATTCCAGCAGCATTGAGAGAAATTGGTTATGAAGTTTGGGAGATGAAAGACGAAGAAGTAACTGCAGAAAACCTCTCATCACTGGACGCTGTGGTTTTAGGTATAAGAGCGTTAAACACAAATGAGCGACTGCCATATTTTATGCAAAATTTGCTCAACTACGTGCAAGAGGGAGGCACATTAGTCATACAGTACAATACTAGTCATAGGCTTAAAACTGATGATTTCGCACCTTACCCCCTCGAGTTGAGTAGAGACCGGGTAACCGATGAGTTTGCTGAAGTAAGAATTTTAGCGCCTGAACATCCCGTAATGTCTGAGCCAAACCAAATTACACAAACAGATTTTGAAGGTTGGGTGCAGGAGCGAGGTTTGTATTTTCCCAACAAGTGGGATGATGAATATACGGCTGTACTCTCGAGCAATGATAAGGGGGAAACACCAAAAGAAGGAGGGTTGCTTGTAGCTAAATATGGTAATGGCCATTATGTTTATACAGGTTACTCTTGGTTCAGAGAACTTCCTGCTGGTGTGCCAGGTGCCTTTAGAATTTTTGTTAACCTAGTGTCTTTAGGCAATAAACCAGAATCTAAAAACAATTAAGCTTTTATGAGTGACAACAAAAAAGATCAAAAACCTATTACTGATCAACCTCCTTTTTTAGGTAGCTGGAAGAATATATATTGGTTATTGATGGGTAATCTGGCCGTGCTGATCTTATTGTTTTATCTCTTTACCAGACATTTTTCATGAGCAGTATAGATTGGATTGTACTGTTCGGTACACTTATTTTTATTGTAGCATACGGTGTTTATAAAACCAGAGGCACCAATAGCATGGATAGCTACATTAGAGGTGACACTTCTAAATGGTGGACTATCGGGCTCTCGATCATGGCTACACAGGCCAGTGCGATAACTTTTCTGTCTACTCCCGGACAGGCCTACACCGATGGTATGCGTTTCATACAGTTCTATTTCGGACTGCCGCTTGCCATGATTATCATTTCAGTCTTTTTCCTTCCTATTTATTATAAGCTTAAGGTTTACACAGCTTATGAGTATTTAGAAAGCCGTTTCGACCTTAAAACACGTATGTTGGCTGCATTGATATTTCTCATTCAGAGAGGCCTGGCAGCTGGTATCACGATTTATGCTCCCGCCATTATATTAAGTTCTTTACTTGGTTGGAGGCTTGGCTATACAACATTAATTATAGGAGTTTTAGTTATCATCTATACCGTTTCAGGCGGTACGAAAGCTGTTACGCAAACCCAAAAACAGCAAATGGCTGTAATGATGGGCGGTATGATTGCAGCAGGTATATTAGTAATTACACAGTTGCCTCAGGGTGTTGGGTTTGTAGATGCTATGCACGTGGCAGGTAAAATGGGTAAATTAAACGTAGTAAGCTTTGATTTTGATCTGAGCGATCGCTATAATTTTTGGTCTGGCATGACTGGCGCTGTATTTTTATTTATGTCGTATTTCGGTACGGATCAATCGCAGGTGCAACGTTATCTTTCCGGTCGTTCACTGTCAGAAAGTCGTTTGGGACTTATGATGAATGGCCTTTTAAAAGTACCGATGCAGTTTATCATACTCTTTATTGGTGCCATGGTATTTGTTTTCTACCAATTTAATGCACCCCCTATCTTTTTTAATGATACGATTGCTCAGGAAGTGAGAATATCAGAGAAAGGACAAGAATTTACTGCACTTGAGCAACAGTATGAAGAAATTTTCGCTGAAAAGCGCACTGAAGTTGACAATCTGGTAAACTATGTAGAAACCGGTGATGAGCAGGCCATAGAAACCACAGCGGCCAGACTTAATAGTTTACAAGCTAACTCTGAAAATATAAGAAACGAGGCTAAGGCTGTGATTAGTGAAGCGCTAC
>NZ_SMMD01000416.1 GCF_009711475.1 Fulvivirga aurantia | reverse complement strand
AGTAATTATTTTTCGTAAACCACCTCGCCATCGACTATAGTCATCATAACTTCTGTTTCAAGTAGTTTTGAATCATCAACTGTCATTATATCTTTTGAGAAAACCGTAAAATCGGCCAGTTTACCCACTTCTATAGATCCTTTTATATCTTCTTCAAACGCACCATAGGCTGCATCTAATGTATAAGATCTTAGTGCTTGCTCGCGTGTCATCTTTTGCTCTGGCTCGTAACCTCCTTTCGGAGTACCTTCAAGCGTTTGCCTTGTTACACTCGCATAATAACTCGCTATAGGATTTATAGGCTCTACTGGCACATCTGTTCCGTTTACAATTGGCACACCTGACTGAAGAAGTTTTTGCCACATATAGGCACCCTCTACAATACGTTTCTCTCCAAGACGATCGATCGCCCATGGACGGTCAGAAGCCATATGGATAGCCTGCATAGCTGGAATAACATTTAATTCAGCAAATCGTGGAATATCATCCGGGTGAAGGTGCTGAGCATGCTCTATTCTAAAGCGGTGATCATTTGCAGCATCAGGATTTGCATTAATGGCTTTTTCGTATCTATCAAGTATTTCCTGATTGGCCCTGTCTCCAATTGCGTGAGCACATACCTGAAAGCCGTGTTCTAATCCTTTTTTAGATGTTTCTGCTACAAATTCCATAGGTAACGTCTCATGTCCAAAATGACCTGGTCTGTCGGTATACTCTTCTAATAACCAGGCTCCCCTCGAACCCAAAGCACCATCGCAATTGAGTTTAATAGATCGGATGGTCAACCAGTGAGCGCTATCAACCATAGGGCCTTTTTCATACCACTCTTTGAGTAGCTCTTTGTCCCAGCCAGTGAGCATGGCATATATTCTAACACCTAACTTATCCTGTGACCTAAATTCTTTGTAAAGGTCAATGGTTTCTCTACCAATACCAGCATCATGAAAACTCGTGATACCATTACGATAGCACGCCTTTACGGCTAATTCGAAAGCTCTACGGTCTTTTTCTGGTGTTGATTCAGGAATGTGTTTGGCGATCAGTGTCATCGCTCGTTCATTAAATATCCCTGTTGGGTTTCCAAGTTCATCTCTAATAATTTCACCCCCTTCAACATCAACCTCCTCTAAACTTTCTGTAGACATCGGTAAAACGCCTGCAATTTCCATAGCTTTTGCATTTGCAATAGCCGCATGACCGCTGGCGTGTCTTAAGAAAACAGGATTGTCAGGAGAGACTTCACTAATTCCATTATGAAGGTGGAAAGCCATCGATCATTTCTGGCGCTGGTGTCCATTTACTTTGATGCCATCCTCTACCTGTAATCCATTGGCCGGGTTCAGCTTTTTCTGCTGCTTCCTTTACTTTTTGCACAAACTCGTCATAGCTTTTTACATTAAGTAAATTAAGGTTGAGCTCATTATAGCCCAGGCCCATAAAATGACCGTGTCCTTCAATAAAGCCTGGGGTAAGTGTTTTCTCATTGAGATCTATAAGCTTAGTTTTATCTGAAACCCAACCAGCGGCCTCGTCCATAGAGCCAACAAATACGATTTTATTATCTACAACACCAATAGCCTCAGCAGTGGGTTGTTCATCATTCATGGTATAAATTGTACCCCCTTGGATAATTAGGTCTGCGGTCTTTTCTTCAATATCTTCGCAGGCGCAAAATGCAACAGCCAATAAAATTGGAAGTGCCTTGAGTAATGTCTTCATTAATTTTCTCTTATATTCAACATTCGATTGATTGAGGTAAGATATCAATCAAATTCATAAATAACTAAACCAACTATTTATAATGAGTTTTAAATCATGTAAGCGGTATATAATTGGCTTTTTAATACTCTTTACATTTGCAGCAAACCAATCTCAGGCTCAGGAAGTAGGTCTCTCATTTTCTTATTTCGTACCCAAAGATGGTTATGTATCTACTCCTGTGAGCCCTTTTTCAATTAGAGGTGTTGGGGTAGATCTAAACCAATATATGGCTATACAAACCGGCTTTTCCTTGTATAGAATGTCAGGTTTGAATATTAAAGACATTGATGATTTCGAAAGTAAAGAGCCACTCTTAGGGCCTAATTTTACGATCATGGTGCCATTAGAATTTGTAATACAATTTATAGGCAAGAGGCAAGAGTTTAGGCTAAAAGGGGGCGGATTTAGTTTTTATGGCTTCTCCAACAAACTGAACTATGGAAATATCGATGATGCCATAAAAAAAGCAGAAGGTTGGGATGTAGCCAATGCAGACTTTGACTACAACCATGGTATAGGCCTTGGCTACTACTTCGGAACTGAGTACGTAATACGGGTTACTAACCAATGGGGACTCTCGCTGGAAGCTAATTATTTTATCGGAGACGCTGATATTGAATTAAATGGCTCATATACTGGTGGCAACATGACAGGGCCTCTTGAAACCAAAGCCGTAGACTACCCTGACTCCAAAGTAGATTACACAGGCTTAGAAATATCAGTAGGTATCCTTTTTGGGTCCTAACACAATAGAATAACAAC
>NZ_SMMD01000818.1 GCF_009711475.1 Fulvivirga aurantia | reverse complement strand
TTTTTCATAGCTTTATTTATTTGTTTAAAATTTTAGTACAAGACCTACGTAGGCAGAAGAGAGGTTGGATTTATAAAGCCAAAAATAATTTCAGAAATGCCGAAATAGCGGTGTAATTTTTATTTAATAACTTTACTCATAGGCTAATACCCATGATAACTATGAAATCAAGCATTCTTACTTTTTTAATCTTACTTTTTTCACTCCCCAATTTTGCTCAGGAGTCAGACCCACTTCAGGAAACATATAATAAAGCCAATGCTAAACTCGAAAGTGGGGATTACCGTTCGGCTGCACTGGACTACTCTCAGCTTATAAACTCGAAGTTTAGTAACGATGAGGTTTATGTAAAAAGAGGTATTGCTCACTACAACCTCAAAGACTATGAAAAAGCAGCTGATGATTTTGATGAGGCAGTAAAATCTCGGGTAAATTCTGCTGAATTATTTGGTTACAGAGGTATGACCAAATATGAGCTTAAGGATTATCAACAAGCGGCTACAGACCTGGAAAAGGGTGTAGGTATGGGTTTCAAAGAGCCGGTAGGTTTATTCACCCTTGCCAATGCTAAGTTTAGATTAGAGAGCTATCAGGATGCAATAAAGTATTATGATCAGGCAGCTAATGCCGGTTTTGACGATGTGACCCTTTATAATAACCGGGGTAAAGCAAAAGCCAATTTAGGTAATTATAAAAATGCCGTTGATGACTACACCAAAGCCCTGGCCAAAGATGCGAGCTATGATAAAGCACTTGAAAATAGAGCTGAAGCTAATTATGAAGCTAAAAACTGGTCAAATGCCGTGGCAGATTATGAAGCTTTAATCAAAGCCGGTAAAGTAACTGATGAAAATTATGCCAAACTAGGGATATCTCTATACCAAGATGACAAGGTGGATCAGGCAGCTGAGGCCATGGAAAGTGCCGTTAAACGTGGTAGCCAACTTGCAGATCTGAAGCTGTATTTAGGTAATATTTATTTCAAAAAAGAGGAGTATAAAAAAGCTGCCATGTATTATGAGCAGGCTCAACGAGCAGGTGTAAGTGACCCCTCGTTGCTGCTTAACCTGGGTAAAACCTATTACTATGACAAAAACTATGGAGCAGCAGAAACTACCTTTAGTGAAGCACTTAATAAAGGCAATAACGACCCACAACTCTACCTGCACAGAGGTATTGCAAGGTATGAATTAGACAATGAAGAAGGAGCTCTTCCTGACTTAACCCAGGCTGTAGATAAAGGAGCAACAAACTATCAGGCGTTTTACATTTTAGGAAATATTCAATTTAAGAAAGAAGAGTATTTTCTGGCCATAGAAAATTACAACAAAGCGGTCGCGCAGAAAGCTCACGACCCTGTGGTATTCAATAATCGTGGTAAGGCTCGCTACAATCTTGAGAAGATCGATGAGGCCATTGCTGATTACAATAAGGCGCTTGAATTAAAATCAGATTATGACAAAGCATTAGAAAATCGTGCTTTCGCATATTTTAAAAAACAAAACTGGAGTGCAGCGATTACCGACCTGGAAAAAATCAAACAGGGAGGATCTTCAGATCCTGAAATTTATGCGATGCTTGGTATCGCCAAGTTCAAGACTGAGTCTTTTGAGTCAGCTGTGAGCGACCTGAAATCAGCCATTCAAAGAGGTAGCCAAAAGGAAGAGCTTAACTATGCATTGGGCGTTTCTTTATTCAAAACCGATAACTACAAAGAGGCATTTAATTATTTGCAAAAAGCTGAGCAGTCTGGCAATACACAAGGCCAAATGTATCAGATGCTAGGGGTAGTGGCTTACGAGACAAAAAGGTATAAAGAGGCAGATGATTACATATCCAAAGCAATTACGGCCGGTGTTAGTGATAGCGAATTGAATAAGTATAGAGGCTTATCAAGGTATAGCCTGGGTGATGAAGAAGGAGCGTTTGAAGACCTTCAGAAAGCAGCAGCAGCCGGTCTCGGTGATTATGATACTTATAAAATTTTAGGTGATATTTTCTTTAAGAAAGCTGAGTACCAACAGGCAGTTTCTAATTATGATAAGGCTATTGCCATAGATGCCACTGATCATATTGTTTTTAACAACCGAGGTAAGGCTAAAATGGAGCTCAAAAACCTTGAAGGTGCCATTGCTGACTTTGATAAATCATTAGCTATAAAGTCAGACTACGGTCGAGCTTTACTCAATCGTGGTACAGCCCGGTTTGAAACCGGAAAGTATGCTGAAGCGATTGTTGATTTAGAAAAAGCCAAAGAGGCGTCTGGTCCAACCAAAGAAATAACAAAAATGTTGGCACTGGCCTATTATAACACAGGGGATGAAGCAAAAAGCAAGGAGTGGATAGGCAAAGCGATCAGCGCAGACATAAACAGTAAAGAGATTTATTATTACGGAGGCCTGTTGGCCGCAGAAGGTAACGAACATAAGCGCACAGCAGCATATTTAGACAAAGCGGAGGAGCTGGGATTAAAAGAAGCTAACCTTTATGAGAAAAGAGGGTTGGCAAAATTTGAATTGAAGACTTACCAGGCTGCGATAGATGATCTTGGTAAGGCCCAACAGATGGGAGCTAACAATGTGGCGATTAACGAAAGAATTGGAGTCGGATATTATGAGTTGAAGGATTATCAGGCTGCCGTTTCTAATTTACAAAAGGCCGTATCAGCCGGGTCTAAAGATGGTGTTGTTTACTATAATTTAGGTAATGCCTATTACCGGCTTGAGCAGTATGATCAGGCCATTGGTGCTTATAATCAGGCCATTACTTTTGGCATAAAAGACGAGATTATCTTCAATAATCGAGGTAAAGCAAAAATGCTGAAAGGCGACCTTCAGGGTGCCGTTTCTGATTTTGATCAGGCGCTCGCTGTAAAACCAGATTATGCTGTCGCTTTAAGAAATAGAGGAACCGCAAATTATGAATTGAGCAATTACTCAAAGGCTTTGGAAGATTTGAATAAGATCGTGGCCAATGGTGATGCTGGTAAGGAGGAGTACCTCTACCTCGGTGTAAGTAAATACAAAACTGAGGATTATGAGGGCGCTATCGAAGCATTGGAAAAAGCCAAGTCACAAGGTGCATCAGACAAGTTACTTTTTTATGGACTGGGCAATTCTTTATATCAACGCGCAGACTACGAAAATGCGGCTGCCAACCTAAGTCAGGCAGTTTCAAAAGGAGTTGATGAAGCCGAAACCTATGCTAATTTGGGTAAAGCTCAGTACCAGCTAGGACAATACGATGCAGCAGCTACTCATTTAGCCAAAGCGATTGAAAAAGGTGCTTCTGACGCTGAGATATTCTATAATCTTGGTCATGCCCAATACGAAGCCAATGATTTTGAATCGGCTATTTCTACTTTAAATAAAGCACTCGAGTTAAACAGCGCTAATGGCGAGGCATATTACCAAAGAGGTAATGCCAAGTTTAGACTCAAAAATTATGAAAGTGCTGTTAAGGACTATCAATCTGCCATAAGCAATGGCAAAAATGATGACCCTATCATTTATAACAACATGGGTAAAGCACAACAACTCATGGAAGATTATGAGGCGGCCATTGCAAGTTTCAATAAGGCACTGGAAATGGATGATCAATATACAAGAGCCTGGCAAAACAGAGGGGAAACATTTTTTAAAATGGAAAAGTATGAGGAGGCAGCCAGTGATTTAGCCACCTACGAAAAATTAGAAGAAGAGCCTGATGGCGAAGTTGTAGCCTTTCTTGCAGAGTCGTACTACCAGATGGACGACAACGTAAGAGCACTATCTTATTTCAATAAAATAGTTGATGGAGGCACAAAGTCTGGGAATGTTTATCAGAAAAGAGCACGTACGCTTATTGAAGTAGAAGAGTATGAGGCCGCTATCTCAGATTTAAATAATGCCATCAATGCTGGTAACAACGATGCCTCTGTTTATATGGATAGGGCACGAGCTTATCTATTTATCGGCAACAATAGAGCAGCGATGAATGACTTAAATGATGTGATAAGCAAAGACCCCAAAAATGCTGATGCTTATTATAACAGAGCCTATCTCCGAGAGCAAAATGAAGACTACGAGGGAGCAATTACAGATTATAATCTCGTAATAGACATCAACCCAAATGATGCGAGTGCATATTTTCATTTGGCTAATAACAAGGTGTCTACCGGAAATGTAGGAGGAGCTATAGAAGATATAGAAAAAGCATTGGAATTGGATGACACGGTTGCTTCTTACCACAAAGTATACGGTAATATTTTATATCGACTAGATAGCCCTACCAAAGCATGTGAGAGTTGGAAAAAAGCTCTTGATCTGGGGGACAAAAAGTCGAAATATTTTCTGGATCAATATTGCAATTAAAATACCGTTCGTCCTGTAATACCAACATCATATATGCAATAAACGCTGACTGTCTATTTGATAGTGACCTCTGAACAACTTGTCGTATTAATGGTTATATCACTACAAGTTTTACGGAGATGTTTAAGGTATTTCTAACATGCATATTGGCAATAACTGCACAGTCTTACCCCAGTAATTTTGAGGGAAAGGTGGTAAATGTAATTGATGGCAATACACTAGAGATAGAGTCTAAAGAAGAAGGCTTAGTCAAAGTGATGCTCAAAGAGGTTGATTGTCCGGAATTAAGTCAACACTTTGGAAATGAGGCTCACTTATTTACCAAAAAGCTCGTATACAAGAAGAAAGTAACTGTCGAGATTAAGGGAAAAGACAGATGGGGCAATAAGCTAGCTACCATAAAATTGAAAAACGGTTCTCAGTTGCACGAAGAACTATTGAAAAACGGCATGGCATGGGCTAGTCCAAAAGAGGTTGATCTTGGAACAATTGAAGCTCAGGCTAAATCTTCTAAAACAGGTCTCTGGAATGAAGACAACCCTACTCCACCATGGGTACATCGTAGACAACAAACGATGTTGAAACCCAAAGCCATGTATTAATTTTACAATTGTATCTTTTATCTTACAATAAATTTGGGCTTATCACGTGCTAAGTAAGCATCAGTTTAAAGTCTAATGAAGTATCTTTTTCTAATTTCTATTTGTTGTCTATTGGCTTTATCTGGTAATAGCCAGGATAAAAAGTCAAATAAGGAGAACGAAAAAAGAGCCAATTCCTTCGAGCCCTTTACACCACTGCAGCAGCAAAAGCAGCAGATGGTAAAGAAGGGAAACAGAAATAAAAGCAAGAAAAAGTCTTTTAGGAGTATATTTAATAAACAGCTCAAAGATAAACGTGAGATATTTTACGACCTCATGGAGGCTAACGCTAAAAAGCGTAAGAAAATGGAGCGCGAGATGCAAAAACCCCAATACTCAGATCCATCATACTTCGGCCATAAACGCAAGCCAAAAAAACGCCCACCTGGTAAACGCAAATTCTGCAAAGAGTGTAAGATAGTGCACTAAATAATTTCGGGGTTCATTATTCAACATTCGATGTTCTAATCCCTTGGGTTTGACAGAAAGAATCACTCAGGGCCCTTGGTGTTATTTTGAGTATATCGGTGTGTGCTATAGTCTATATTTTTCAATAAGTCACAACAAAAAACACCGGTATTTTGTCTATATTCTACCATGCAAAATATCAACCGATTTATTGAGCACACCAACCTCAAGCCGACTATTACAGGCAAAGAT
Organism: Fulvivirga aurantia; assembly: GCF_009711475.1. GTDB lineage: Bacteria > Bacteroidota > Bacteroidia > Cytophagales > Cyclobacteriaceae > Fulvivirga > Fulvivirga aurantia. Next base: position 3,793 of record NZ_SMMD01000818.1, on the reverse strand, counting down.
GTAGACCTACTTGTTAAAGAAGCCAAAACACACAATTTTCTAGGTGTATGCGTACCACCCTTTTGGGTGAAAAGAGCGTCTAGAGAAATTGGGGAGGCAGACATACAACTGGTAACGGTAGCAGGCTTTCCGCTTGGCTATAACATGACTGAGACAAAAGTTGAAGAGATTAAACTAGCACTTAGAGATGGAGCCGATGAAATAGACCTGGTTATGAATGTCTCAGCCATAAAAGACGGCATGCCTTGGCCTAAAATAGAATTTGCCAAGTGCAGCAAACTGGTGCATGACGAGTATAAAATATTGAAGGTTATAATAGAGACAGCACTGCTTACTGACGAAGAAATTATAAAAGCCTGTAAGCTTTGCGCAGATGCTGGGGTTGATTTTGTTAAAACATCTACTGGTTTTGCATCAGCCGGAGCTATGGTCGAGCACATTAAATTGATGAGAGAAAACCTTCCTTCCAATGTCGGTATTAAAGCTTCTGGTGGCATCAAAACTCATGATGACGCCATAGCTATGATCAAGGCCGGAGCTGATAGATTAGGTACTTCTTCGGGTATAGAAATAGTGAAAAGTAAATGAAGCATTACAACATCACCGTAAGTGGACGAGTACAGGGCGTGTTTTATCGGGCAAGTACAAAAGAAAAAGCCGAATCACTTAAAATAATCGGCTGGGTCAAAAACCGGTCAGATGGCACCGTATATATCGAGGCTGAAGGCCCCAGAGAATCTCTTGACGAACTGATAGATTGGTGTAAGCAAGGCCCCTCACAGGCACGTGTAGAGAATGTACACTTTGAGGTAGGAGAGGTTGTAGGTTTTGAGAGGTTTGAGGTTAGGAGATAATGAGATTTTAGAATTTAGATTTGAGGTGTTAGATTAATAAATCCTAATTTATTTACTTCTTGCTATCACCAAAGCTGCAAAAACAGGCAATGCAAAAACGATGAAGAGCGTGCCAATGCTGGGAAGAGGGTAAACAAGTGAAATAAGGGCGAGGCCTATGACACTTGTAATCAAGATCTCCAATTGCTTTTTATTTAAAATAGTACTCATTAAATCTAAATCTGGAATCTTACCACTTACTTCTAAATACTATATACCCAGTACTTAAAATTGCCCTACGCCACTTTCATTTCAACTATACCTTTGTACTTGTATAGCTTAAGGGCAAAGTGCTGCTCGATGAAAACTTTCATGCGATTGCCGGCAAGAAGTGCTTTTCTATCTTCAGGGTAAAAAACAGTTAGCTCCAGAATGGCCTTTATGAAATTTGGCTTTGCGCAGAATTCCAGCAACCATTCTTTAAAGTTGGCTTTCCAATCTTTCACATACTTCTCGTAATGATCGGTGCCATCAAAAAGGAACTCTAGTTGATTATCCCCAAATTTATAGCGATAGATACCTGCCAGGTTTTTATAAAACTCACTCAGTCTATCGGTATATGTAGTTTCGTGCGCATTAATTGTAATCATGGTAGCATCTTCCAGGCCGAGTGGGTTATGGTTTGCCTGATAGTAAGCCTTTACAAAGTTGATCATGTAAACTACCATGCGCTCCTCATTGTCAAGCTGCGCTTTTTCTAGAATGTAGTTTTTATCGAAAGGAAAATACTTCTGAACCATTTTGAATTAATCGACCACACAAATATAATAAAATGAGCCAATAATCATTTAAGAGGTGAGTCATCTTCTTTGGCCATTACATTGTAGACCATTTTATCCATAAAACCAGGAAACCACTTATTAAGAAAAACCGTCATTTTTCCCTGTCCGGTAAGTACTAGCACCTTTTTTCTCTTTTTGGTAGCCTTATAAATGTGCTGTGCACACTCTTCTGCAGTCATCATTTTCTCTTCCTTTCTAGGAGACTCCCCTTGATGAGACCCATCGGCCACAAGAGATTTTTTTCTGATGTTAGAAGCTGTAAATCCGGGACAGGCTGTCAATACATGTACACCTGTTTTAAACATTTCAGTTCTTAGCACTTCCAAAAACCCATTTAGGGCAAATTTAGAAGCAGAGTAACCAGCTCTACCAGGTAAGCCACGATATCCGGCAATTGACGAAATGCCTATAACAGAGCCTTTGTTTTCTTTTATAGAAGGCAGACAGTATTTTGTGGCATAAACGGCTCCATAAAAGTTTATGTCCATGACCCGCTTGATCACATCCAGGTCTACATCTTCGATAAGCGCACGCATTGAAATACCGGCATTAGCGATTAAAATATCTATTTTACCAAAAGTCTTAATGGCGTGTTCTGCCATAAGCTTATTATCTTCCTCCTTACTCGTGTCGGCCTGGAAGCCAACGATATCAATTCCATTTCCTTTTAGTTCTGATACAGCTTTATCGAGAGTCTCCTGGTTTCTTCCGGTGATTAAAATTTTTGAGCCCTGCGCCCCAAAAACTTCTGCAAGTGCTTTACCTATTCCTGATGAACCACCAGTTATTACTACAACCTTATCTTTCATGCTATCTGGATATCTTGTTATGTGGCTGCTAAATTAAAAAGAATTGTTGGAGGCAACTATTAGTTAACACAGATCACTTTCGTGGTAGGTTTAAATAGCTAATTTTGCCACAATGTTTGCGATCAAGCTTCTTTCTCGTTTACCGCTTTCTGTGCTTTATCTCATTGCAGAGGTGCTTTATTTATTTGCATACTACATTGTAGGCTATCGCAAAAAGGTGGTTGTTAATAACCTGAGAAATTCATTTCCTGAAAAAAGTGATGCCGAACTTAAGGTAATAGAAAAAGAATATTATAAGCGATTTACGCAATATCTGGTGGAGACTCTTAAAGGTATCACGATCTCTAAAGAAGAACTCTTAAAGCATGTCAAGTTTGTGAATGTACCTGATGTGCAACATCACGCAGATGCTGCTCAATCGATAGTTGTCATAGCTTCACATCAATTTAACTGGGAGTGGGCGCTACAAGTAGGTTGTGTTGTTTTGCCTTTTCCTGTTGATGCGGTTTATAAGCGCTTGTCGAATGACAAATACGATAAATTAATGTTGAATGCACGGAGCAGGTTTGGAGGCAAACCCATTGAGAAAAGCAGAATCCTGCGGGCTATTGTTAAGACTAAAGACAGGTTGCGAGCATTGGGAATTGTGGCAGATCAATCCCCGAGAGCACATGCTCCTAAATATTGGACAACTTTTTTGAATAAAGACACTGCATTCTTTCTAGGGCCGGAACAGATTGCTAAAATCGGCCAGTTCCCCACCTATTTTTTTAAAGTAGAAAGGCAGAGTAGGGGTAAGTATACGGTTGAGCTCATCAAATTATCTGACCCACCTTACAGTAAAGAAGGGCATCAAATTTTAGATCGCTATGTGGAAGAAACCGAAAAGCTTATAAAAAGTGATCCAGCTGGTTATATGTGGTCCCACAGACGATGGAAACTCAAAAAGCCTACGATCACTGAGGTTTAAAAATGGCTATTTCATCACGATGAGGGGAGGTAATGACCGGCTTTGCTTCACCCTCAGGTGATAAAAAGTATATCTCAGAGTTTTTATTTATTGTTTTAGTAATCGCAATCCACTTGCCGTCTGGAGACCACCTTGGCCATCGGTTATCATCCACACCATTGGTGAGATTTACAAGGTCAGTTCCATCAGCATTCATCAGGTAAATATCGCAAACCGTGTTGTCACAACTGTGAAAGGCGATTTGCTTCCCATCAGGGGAATATTCAGGAAGACCGTTAAAACCGGTAATATTCGTAAGCTGGGTCTGTGAAAAATCAGCCAGCTTAATCTCAAAAATTT
>NZ_SMMD01000241.1 GCF_009711475.1 Fulvivirga aurantia | reverse complement strand
ACCAGCGACTGGGACAAACTAGTAAGTTTCATAGAAAACGACAGTTTCCCGATCATTCAAAGAAAAGAGCGTATTGTTACTTTAAGCTACGGAGCAGATAGCTCTATTGTAACTTTTGATACATTAGGTATAATCCCAGCCAAGGAAAGAATATTTAAGAAAACTTATAATATAAACGCTGCCAATAATGGTATTTTCCAAGGATTTGCTTACAATGAGGGAGATGAAGTTGTGCAGGGAAATAATGCATATACCTTAGACCAGAAAGGCAAAATGGTAACGCATAAATTTAAAAACTCTGGTACGATCTCAAATGTACAGTCTATATCTGTTGGTCAGGAGGTTCTTAAAGGAGACTTACTTATGTCGTTGGTCGAATTTAAGTTTGATCCTAACACTAATTTAGACAGATTGGCTTATGTGCCTGGCTATGATGATGTAAAGTTCGAAATTTACGCAGCAGAAATTGACAAAAATGGTGTAATGGCTGACGTGATAGAAGTTAGAAACCCACAACCATTTAACCCCGCCAGGGACGAAGAAAACGATGCTAAGAACAAAAAACCATTGAGGTTTGGTTCTAAAACTGAAGTAACAACATCTGGTAACTGGGAATAATATATATTAGAATTGGATACAGCAACTATTGGTTACAAATTAATAAAGAAGATAAAGGACGATAAGTTTGAAGTCGATCACTTACACGACTACAACTTACAAATCCAAATCGGTACTCGTGACCTTCAGATAGCCGTTGTAGACTCCAGAAATAACCGTTGTCTTCTGTTAGAAGACTTCGTACTTGCCAAAGTAAAATCATACAGGGAGCTAAAAGATCTTTTAGCTTCCCTTTTTGCTGACCACCACCTCTTGATGGCCGGCTTTTGGAAGAATGTTCGTATATCTTTCAAGAACAGTAAATTTTCCTTAGTTCCTTCTTCACTTTTTGTAAAAGATGCACTAGCTGACTATTTGAAGCTAAACAGTCGCGTTGATGAAGAACGTGAAGAGATTCTTTATTACAAGCACATTAAAACTAATGCCATATGTGTTTTTGCCGTAAATAAAGAAATTACCAATTGGCTAAGAGAACTCTATCCTAATGCAGAAATCGGCTTCATGCACCAATCAAGTGCATTGATTGAAGGTGTCATAAATGCTTCAAAAAGTGCTAAGCCGGATACCATGTATCTTTATATTGACCGCTTTAAACTGCATAT
>NZ_SMMD01000735.1 GCF_009711475.1 Fulvivirga aurantia | reverse complement strand
TAAAGACAGCTCCAAAATCAGGGTTAGGTGCTACATAATGCGAAGCGCCTTGCGAGCCTTTTTCTTCATCAAAACTTAAGTGAGATCGAGGGATGTACCACCATGCTTTTCTAGTGGAGAAAAGCGCACCGTCTTTGTTCAATGCCTCGGCATCGATTTCTCGAAGTGGCGAATAGTCATCTAAAACAAAAAATCCTCTACCAAAAGATGCACCTACCAGATCGTTTTCTCTTTTCTGAATGGCAAGGTCTCTAAATGAAATCGTAGGGCTTCCAGCCAGTTTAATCCATTGGCTACCTCCATCCACTGTAAAATACATACCAAACTCGGTGGCTGCAAACATCAACTCTTTCTTCACATGATCCTGCACCACGCGCCAAACCAGTGTTCTATCTGGCAAATCTCCTCTGATGGAAGTCCAGCTGCGGCCCTTGTCTGTACTCTTTACGAGGTAAGGTTTGAAGTCGCCATACTTATGATTGTCGAGTGCCACGTATACCGTGTTTTCGTCAAACATATCGGCCTTAATGTCATTAACAAATGCCGTTGAGGGCACTCCTGAAATCGAGCCAACTTCTATTTTTCTCCAACTCTCTCCTCCATTTTCGGAGACCTGAATGAGGCCGTCATCAGTACCGGCATAAATAACAGAAGCGTTTTTAGGCGATTGGGCCAAAGAAGTTATGGTATTGTAATTAGACATGGCGAGAAAATCCCATGCGTTATCATAACTCTGCTTTCTACCCATGATAGGCAGTTCTATTCGGTTTTGGTTTCTTGTGAGGTCTCCTGAAATAGCCGTCCAGCTGTCACCACGATTCTCAGATTTCCAAACACGGTAAGAGGCAAAAAATAAGGTTGTAGGCGAGTGTGGACTCACCAAAATAGGTGCATCCCAATTAAATCGCTCATGAGGCTCATCTTTACCCGGTTGTGGCTGTATGTCGATCACCTCTCCCGTGATCATATCGATTCTTGACAAATTACCTTCCTGTCTTTCTCCATATAAAATATCAGGGTTGCCAGGCTCTGTCGCTGGTTGGTGCCCGTCCCAGTTGAGCACTACGCGCCAGTCTGAATTTTGGATTCCATGCACATTGTCGGTACGAGAAGGGCCTCCTTCTGTGCTATTGTCTTGCGTGCCGCCATATATATTGTAAAAAGGCTCAGCATCATCAACAGCCAATTTGTAAAACTGTGTGATGGGCAGGTTAGGCATATACCTCCAGTTGTCTCCTAAATCAAAGCTTTCGTAAAGTCCTCCGTCTGTTCCAACCAATAAATAATCAGGATCACTCGGTTTGAAGGCTATCGCGTGATTATCACCATGTTTATGCTTATTATTTAGTCTTTGAAATGTTTTACCGCCATCTGTAGAGTATTGCATATGGTTATCAACCAAATACAGTCTGTCATAATGATGAGGCGATGCGTATAATTCCTGGTAATAATGTGGGCCGGTAGCTCCTGCTACTGCGTCAGATTGTTTTTTCCAGGTGGCTCCCCGATCAGTTGATTTATAGACTCCTCCCGATCTTCGATCCAGTTCTATAGCTGCATAGACTACGTCCGGCTTCATCGGAGAAATCGCCAGACCTATTTTACCCATATTACTTGTTGGCAGACCAGAAGTCAACTCGGTCCAGGTTTCTCCACCATCGGTACTACGATGAATTCCTGTGCCTGGTCCCCCGCCCATGTAAGCAGCTACAGTTCTGTGTCTGTCCCATGTAGCGGCATAGAGCACCGCTGGGTTTCTTGGGTCCATGGCGATGTCTGTTACGCCTGTCCACTCATTATTGCCCAGTGTTCTTTTCCAGGTTTGTCCTCCGTCTGTTGATTTATAGAAACCTCTTTCGCCACCTTTGGTCCAAAGCGGACCTTGAGAGGCTACAAATATGACATCTGAGTTGTCTGGGTGTACGATTATTTCTGAAATATGCTCAGAGGCCTTTAAGCCCATATTGGTCCAGCTATCACCACCGTCTTCACTTTTATATATGCCATCTCCATAACCCATATGGCGACCACCTACATTTTCTCCGGTGCCTACCCACACGACATGTGGATTGCGTGGGTCAACGGTAACACAACCAATAGAGTAAGACCCTTCGTCATCAAAAATAGGGGTAAATGTGGTCCCGGCATTCACAGTTTTCCAGACACCTCCGGAGCCAACGGCTACATACCATGTATTTTCATTGTTAGGGTGTATGGCTACGTCTCCAATTCGGCCAGACATAAAAGCAGGACCGATATTCCTGAGTTTGAGTCCGGCAAAAACTGAATCCGGCAATTGAGAAACACTCGATTTATTCTTGCGTTGTGCTTCTGTTTGAAGAATTATACCACACGTGATAAGTAGTATGAGAAATGACTTAATTAATTTCATGAGTAAAGGGTTATTGGGTTTACACATGAAATTAGTTACCTAGAAATCTGTATAAAAATTTTTAGTTAACATTTTGACAGACGGTAGGCTATCCCTCCCGCCTATGTTTCCATCGGTTGTGAGACCATAGCCAATATGCCGGATCGGCTTTAATACGCTGCTCTGTAAGTCTGGCAAATTCCTCCACTATTTTACCATCAGGCTCAACATTGGGGTCTTCGGTAATCACATGTAGTTCCAACTCATAGTAGCTGCGCTTTACTTTTTTAATATCAAGAAAAAGTACGGTTTGATTGGTCTCACGTGCTAAAGCCTCAAAACCTTTATGAAACGTGGTGTCCTGATTTAAGAAGTTTACCCACTGTGCTTTAGCCGGTTTGCACGCCTGATCGGCCGCCATCCAGGTAAGTGATTGTTCACCCGCTTCGGTTGCGCTGGTCACAGTTGCAAATGCTTTTGATGTTGGGATCATCACAGCTCCGTACCGTTGCCTGGTTTTTCTGATATAAGCATCCATATACGGATTGGTCAATCGCTGATAAACAGCATATACTTTGTAGGGTAAAACATGCACAAGTGAAAATACCCATTCCCAATTACCGGTGTGAGGAGATAGAATTATGACACTTTTACCTTCTTGGTAATAGGTGTCCAACATTGCCTGGTTAACTATAAAATAGCGCTTTTGAAATTGCTTTTGAGACAAAGTAGCACTCTTCACAGACTCTATGAGTAGATCGGTAAAATGCTTATAAAACTTCTTTCTTATAGCCCTGGCTTCCTTTTCAGTCTTTTCAGGAAAAGATCGCTTGATATTTTTCAATACCATTTTTTTTCGGTAGCCCACCACATAATAGATAAGTACGTAAAAGGCGTCTGACACCCTGTGTAATACCCAGAATGGTAGTCTGGAAATAGCATTAAGAAAACCGAATAACAATTGATAAAGCACGTAGCGCATAAACAAAATTTGCCTAAACTAACAATTTTTATTCAGGCCTGCGAACGCAAGCCAAATGATATATGCATCGACCGTTTATCATATAAGTCGGAGAAATTTTTGACCACCACAACAATCGGCTTGTAGCGTTTGTTTGCCTGTAATTATTGCTGGACATTTGTTAGTACATGTTGGCAATTAAATAGATTCCGGAAAATAAGTCATAAAATATTGAAACTACACTCACTTAAACTATGGGCGATAGCCTTCATTTCTCCTTTTTTAGGCTACAGTCAGTCTATAGACTCGTTGGGTACCAATCGGCTCAGTGAAGTGATAGTCGAAAGCAAACCCCATGATTATGACATTTCGGAATATGAGGTTTCTACCCTCGAGCCGGTATCAATCTCACGCTACAACCCAAATTCACTAGTCACCTCGATCAATGAAATTCCTGGTGTCTATATTCAAAGTGGTGCCCTCAATACCAATAGAATCACCATAAGAGGTGTAGGCAGTAGAACACAGTATGGTAGCAGTAAGGTGCGCACCTATTTAAATCAAATACCGCTCACCAACGGATCAGGTGAAACATCGATTAACATGCTGGATCCCGAATCGATAGCCTCTTTACATATAGTAAAGGGACCAAAAAGTGCGGAATACGGATCAAGCTTAGGTGGTACTATGCTCATAACCACAGCACCTCGCACTAATGATTGGTTGCAGGTAGATCAGAAGTTGACCTTGGGCTCTTATGATTTGGTAAAAAATCGAACGGCAGTTAATTTAAATACTGAGGAAGTATCGTTATCACTAGCTTATGACCACCTATCGACCGATGGGTTCCGTGAGAATAATAATTATTCAAGAAACGGACTGCAGCTATTTTCTGAAATAACAATCAGCGAGAAAGACCAGCTATCTATCCTGCTCAATCAGATCAATTTTAATGCTCAGATCCCAAGCTCGATTAACCAAACTGACTTTATTAATAATCCCAAGAAAGCGGCTTTTACCTGGAAAAGTGCAAAGGGTTTCGAAGACAATGAGTTAACACTCACAGGAATTAGCTATGCGCATCAGTTTAATTACAACCAAAAAATAACGGGTAGCATCTTTTACAACTACCTGGATCATTATGAACCCAGGCCTTTTAATATTTTATCAGAAAACACACATGGTTATGGAGGCCGATTGGTTTATGACCAATATTTCCAGAGCGGTAAGATTAAATGGACTTTAGGTGGAGAAATATACCGGGAAAATTACGACTGGAAAACACTGGAGAATTTATATGAAGACAACAATGGAAACGGCAGCCTGGAAGGTGACCTACTGAGTAATAACGAAGAGTTGAGAAACCGATACAGTGCATTCACCACTTACACACACCAACTTACAGACAAACTGGAATTTGATGCCGGCCTGAACCTAACCTACGTGCGCTACAACTATCGTGAGACTTTTAATGACCAGATTGAGCTTGAGAGCAATTACAAACCTGTTTTAGCACCAAGCGCTACACTGGCATATCGACCAACATCTCAAACACGGTTGTTTGCCAATGTAAGTCGAGGGTTTAACTATCCGGGCCTCGAAACAACTTTAAACCCTGATGGAAATCTAAATACAGATCTGCGACCTGAAAATGGATGGAATTATGAGTTTGGCCTGCAAAAGACACATTCCGACCTGAGCTATGGGGTCAACTTATACCATATGACAATCACTGATTTAATAGTTACAAAAAGGCTGACTGAAGATCAGTTTATTGGGATAAATGCAGGTAAAACCTATCACCGTGGTGTAGAAGGGCAGCTTGTTTATGATCGTACAGTAAATAATTTTAAAATAAGAGCTTACACCTACCCCACTCTAAATTTTCATGAGTTTAAAGATTTTGTAGATGATGATCAGGACTTTTCCGGCAACCCTCTCACAGGCGTACCAGACTTCAAAATTTCTACCGGTCTTGACTTTACCTATTCTTCGCTATTTCTAAAATTGAACCACCTGCATGTGAGTTCAATGCCTATGAATGATGCCAACACTCTCCAGAGCGATAGCTACAATTTGCTTTCGCTCGTTACTGGTGCTCAGTTTAACCTCTGGAAGAATCTGGAAGTTGAGGCGACCTTTGGTATTGGTAATGTATTAGATGAGAAATACGCCTCTTCCATCCTGATCAATGCAGTAGGATTTGGTGGCAATGAGCCCCGCTATTTCTACCCGGGTATGCCTAGAAATTATTTTGGCAGTGTTGGTGTAAAGTATAGCCTGGAAAAATAAGGCCGGGCTTTTTAGCATTTTAAGACATCAGCCTGGCAAACTTCTGTCCGCTAGGAAACTCCTGAAGGATTGTTTTGAACAATACGGTGATAGGAATCGCTAGGATAAGCCCGGGTACTCCCCACAAAAAGCCCCAGAACATAAGCATTACAAGCACCACAATGATGTTGATAGAAAATGACTTACCCATGAGAATCGGCTCCATCACAGCACCAAAGACTACCTGAGCGCCTGTAAACAATATGGCCGCGAGAAAAAGTGTACCGCTATTATCGAGTTCGATAAAGGCAAAAATCATGACCAGAACGGTGGCTATTACAGAGCCAATCATTTGAATAAAGTTGATTACAAAGGCCATAATCCCCCAAAACAAAGGAAAACTGATGCCCAGTGACCAGGCGATAATGCCAAAAGCAATACCAGTAAGGGCGCTTACAATAAACTTTACCTTTAGGAACTTAGAAATACTTTTTTCTACCTTCATAAAGGTTTTTACCGACTTAGTGCTTCCGCCAAACAGAGTACTCTGTAAGATCTCTTTAAAGTTAAGCGAGCCTGCCAGCAGTAAAACCAGAAAAAACAGGGTCATCAGTATATTGACCAAGGTGCTTTTGAAAAATGTGAATGTGATAGAAAAGTTACTAAAAATGAATTCTTCCAATTTATTGCTTTTCAGCAGCGTTTTAATCGTACCATTTTCCTCATCGGTCTTTTCAAAATCAAGCACATCAGCTAAAGGCGAAATGACCCGTTCTACTTTATCATCAAGCTTTAAGTAGAGCTCTGCTTTTCCTTCTTCTATTTGCTTACCCGAAACTTGTACAAGTTTGACTGCAGCAAAACCTACCACCACCAGGATTAAGAGTACCGAGGATAGTGCCAAAACCTGAGGTACTCTCCTTTTCTTCATCCAACGCATGAGCGGTGTAAAAAGAAGCGCGATGAATATAGCAAACATCAAAGGAATGAAAATAAATGAGAGCAGTTGAAGACTGTAAAATACCACAGGAATGACCAGTATGAGCAATATCTTATTGGTAGTGGCAGTAGAGTCAAAATTCATCGTCTGTTTTTGGTGGCAAAGCTACTATTCAATGAGCAAATTGCAATGAACAATTTTCAATGAGCAATTAACAATGAACAATGTGCAATTGAGCAGAGCGCGAGGCGCCTAGGGCTTAGAGCTTAGAGCTTAGAGCCTAGAGC
>NZ_SMMD01000686.1 GCF_009711475.1 Fulvivirga aurantia | reverse complement strand
ATTTGATTACAAAGTTAAATGTTTATTGCAGTTGTTCCAAATAATGGCAGTTTACTTGCCGACCAACTCAGGGATGTTGGTTTTTATTTGGTTAAGTATCTCATCATCAAACTGGGCCAGGTATAAAGTCTTGGCTTTTGTCAATTGCTCGATGGTGAGACCTTTGGCTCCTCTTAGGTCTGCTTTGTACAAACTGGCATTCTCAAAATCTGCTCCTGTAAGGTAACAGTTTCTCAAATTTGCCTCCATCAGAAAGGCATTTTTAAAATTCGATTTTATTAAAAAAGCATTCTCAAGTTGCGCTTTGATGAGGTAAGCATCTTTAAAATTAGCGCCACTCGCGTATGCAGATTTTAGGATTGCCTGATTAAGGTTTGAGTTCTCCAGATTAGTCTGGTTTAGTCTGGTGTTTTCAAGATTAGTTTCTATCAGGAAGGCATTGGTGATATCTGCTGAGTTGAGGTTTGATCCTGAAAGATTGACATAGTTGAGGTTAGTCCGGGCCAGGTGACAGTTTACCAGATTGATTTCATTGATATTGTGTCGGTTAAGCCTCTTGATGTTACCCACAGTTCTGAAGGCTGCTTCTTCTGACTCCCAAAGCCGGAAATCATCGATCTCATCTTTGTAGGTTCTTATTCGTTGGCGCATTTCACCACTTTTATTAAGCCAGAAAATCAGGATACCGATTACGGCAATATCGAAAAGCATCCCATGAGCCTCAGCCATGACCTGAGCAAAGAAGGAAGAAAAATCAGCGAGATAGTACTGCATGCTAAAACCCAACACCACGACCGAGAGCAATGCTAATACTATAGAAGACGTTAATATAGGCTTCTCTAATATTAAGTTCACTTGCTCCTTAAGTCTTCTAAATTGATTCTTCAATAACATTCAGTAATCATTAAAAAAATGAACTCTAGTGATCTATATTAACAAAATGACTTCAAAAGTAAAAGTTATCTTATGAATAAACTAACATGGAGATGTAATAATATCGGGCCTACTGCGTTAAAAATGCTTTAATCTTAGCCGCAAGCACACGACTTATATTTTCATAAGATTCGAAAGACCAGCCGGCCACATGTGGTGTGAGAATAGTTTTATTGGAAGTAGAAAGATAGCTAAAGTTTTTGCGCTGCTCGTCAGTCAACTCATTAAGCCTCTCGTTTTCAAGCACATCAAGGGCAAGCCCCAGTAGCTTACCACTTTCTAAAGCCTCACAACAAGCAGCTAAAGAAAGTACCTCCCCTCTTGAGGTATTGAGTAAGTAAATATTCTTCTTAAATGAATCAATAAACTCCTTATCGACCATTTGCTTGGTTTCACCTGTTAAAGGTACATGAATACTAAAGATGTCGCTTTCGTCAAACACTTCTTGCAAAGTGGTCTGCCTGCAATATTTGTCTGTACAGTTTACCTTATATTTATCATAGGCGAGCACATTACAGCCAAATACGCTGAGCTTTTTGGCAAAAGCCTGACCCATATATCCATAGCCTAGCAAACCAACTGTCTTACCGGCAAGCTCAACCCCACGGTTTGCTTCCCTGTGCCAGGCGCCTTTTCGCACTTCTTTATCAGCCTTTACAATATGGTGTAACAAAGACAGAAGCATACCGACCGATTGCTCCGCCAAAGCATTTCTATTGCCTTCAGGCGCGTTAATAATGGCAATATTTTTTTCCTCAAGTAGCTCGACATCGAGATTATCAACACCAGCCCCTGCCCTGGCAATAAAACGAAGCTTGGTCGCTTTCTCTATCAACTCTTTGTCGACAGGTGTTTTACTTCTTATCACCATGCCTTCATATCCACCAATGCAGTCCAATATTTCCGATCTGGTAATATCTGGCTGATACTCAACCTCCAAACCAATTTCATTGAAAAATTGGTCGGTTTTTTCATGCATTTGATCAACTATGAGACACTTCATAAAAGCAAATGAACGATATAAAAGTAAATTCCCAAACCTAAAAGGTCATTTGTAGTTGTAATAAATGGCCCTGAAGCCAGTGCGGGATTAAAACCAAATTTATTTAGAATCAGAGGTGTGATGGTGCCCATAAACGATGCAATCAACACCACACTAAATAGTGCCAGAGACACCACTAATGACAACCTAGCTTCACCACCAAGCAATATATTGATACCGTAAACCAGCGATGCAAGGACTAACCCATTCACTATTGCCACCATCAGCACCTTAAGTAACCTTTTGAAGAGACCATCAGAAAAAGCTGAAGGGTTTGCCAAACTCTGTACTACAATTGATGATGATTGAATACCTACATTACCACCGGTAGCTTGAATCAAAGGGATGAAAAAAGCAATGGCCGTGACTTTGAGCAGGTCATCTTCAAAGATGCCCATAAACTTAGCACTGATAATACCGCCAATAATACCAATTAATAACCATGGTAAACGCGCTCGAGTGAGCATCCAAACACTATCGTCTTCTTCTACATCCTCAGAGATACCGGCCATGAGTTGTCTCTCTTCCTCAGCAATCTCAGTGATTACGTCTACAATATCGTCAATCGTAATTCTACCTAGCAGCTTACCTTGCACATTTACAACTGGCACAGCTTCAAGGTCATATTTTCGCATGATAATGGCCACTTCTTCCTCAGACATGTAGGTTTCTACGGCTACAAGATCAGGCTCATAAATGTCTGCAATCTTAGTTTTGTCTGTAGACAGAATAATTCTCTTTAGAGAAACCCGCCCCAAAAGTCTTTCATTATCATCTACGACATATACCGAGTAAAGCTTCTGTACATTTTCGGCCTGGCGCCTTATTTCTTCAATACATTGTACCACCGTCCAGTTTACATTGGCTTTGATGAGCTCCTTGGCCATAAGACCACCCGCTACATCTTCTTCATATCTCAGCAGGTCAAGGATGTTGGCCTCTTTCTCCTCGTTTTCAAGACCGGCAATCACTTCCTCTCTGTCTTTTACCGGTAGCTCGTTAAGAATATCCACCGCATCATCAGAATCGAGGTGATTGACGATAGCCGTAATTTCCGGTGGATCAAAGACCTTTAAAAACTTCTCTCTAATGTCTTCATCAAGGTCATTGATAATCTCAGCTTTTACCTCCGATTCAAGCAAGTCAATTACATACTTCGAGTCGTCAGTATCAAACTCATGCAGCAATGAAGATATATCTGCTGGATTAACGCCCTTTAAGATGTTGATAATAAACTGCGTGTCTTTATTATCAACAGCCTCCTGAAAACGCTCTCTGAACTCTTTACTTAACTCAAATTGTACTAGCTGCTCCACTTTTCAATATTTTTTGTGAGTTGCACAAAATCATCAACCGACAATGTCTCTGCTCTCCTATTCAACATCTCCATCTCCCGCACCTCTTCCGGTAAATTTAGTGGTTTCAGCGCATTGCGTAAGGTTTTTCTTCTGTTTTGAAAACCCTGCTTTACCACTTGTTTAAACAATTTTTCATCGCAATCTAGCTGTGTTACTCCATTTCGCTTCAGCCTGATCACCCCTGAATCAACCTTAGGGGGTGGGTTAAAAACCCCTGGCGGCACTGTAAACAAATATTCGAAATCGAAATATGCCTGTAGCAAGACACTTAATATGCCATATTCTTTATTACCCGGAGGTGAAGCCAGGCGTTTGGCTACTTCTTTTTGCAGCATACAAACCACCTCTGTCACCTTATCGCGCTCATCCAGTATCTTAAAGAATATTTGAGATGAAATGTTATAAGGAAAATTACCGATCACGGCATACTTCTCCCCAAGGTGAGCGCTTAAGTCTTTCTTTAAATAATCAGCTTCAATTATATTTTCTACCGGTAGGTCAAAGTGTTGCTTGAGGTAAACTATCGATTCGCTATCGACATCTACAAGTATAAGGCGTGTATCAAACCTATCTATTAAGAATTTGGTAAGCACCCCCGTACCCGGTCCAATTTCCAAAACCTTCTCATGATGATCAGAAAGGGCATCGGCTATCTTGAAGGCTATGTTATCGTCTTTTAAGAAATGCTGGCCCAGGTGTTTTTTAGGTTTAACCATCCGCTTTTTAGAATCAGTAGAAATACTTTAAATTGCAAACATTACTAAGGACAGAGGCCTTAATTTAATAGCCGGTAAAGATATTAAAAATAATGAGCAGTAAGCCACATAACGAACGTAAACCCGCAATAGCAATAACCATTGGTGATGTTAATGGAATTGGCCCCGAAGTAACCATCAAAGCACTTCGAGACAGCCGATTATTAAAATACATTACCCCAGTAATCTATGGTTCTACAAAAACATTGGCTTACTATAGAAAAGCACTCAAAGCAGAAGATTTTAATTATAGCCAGGTAAAAGACGGTAAGCTTAATATTAAAAAGGTAAACGTGGTTAACTGTTGGGAAGAAATGGTGGAGATCAATACAGGCCAGGTTACCAAAGAAGCTGGAAATGCCGCTTTTATGGCACTCAAGAAAGCCGTAGAAGATTTAAAGAGCGGCTTGATAGATGGTGTGGTAACTGCACCTATCAACAAACACAACATTCAAAATGAAGAGTTTGCTTTCCCAGGCCATACCGAGTTTTTTACCAAACATTTTGAAAGCAAAGAGAGCCTGATGCTGCTCGCCTCAGACCAGCTAAGAGTAGGTGTTGTAACCGGCCATATACCGCTCAAAGATGTGAGTACCGCCATCGGTAAGGAGAAAATAGCCAGCAAACTCAGCATTATGGAGCATTCACTGAAACATGATTTTGGTATCGCTAAACCTAAAATTGCAGTACTAGGCCTTAATCCCCATGCTGGTGAAGAAGGCTTACTTGGGAGTGAAGATGACGCAATTATACGTCCGGTAATAGAAGACTTTAAGAAAAGAGGCAAACTGGTCTATGGCCCTTTTCCTGCAGATGGCTTTTTCGGCAAAGGAGACTTTAAAAAATTTGATGGGGTACTGGCCATGTACCATGACCAGGGCTTAATACCTTTTAAAACTTTAGCATTTCAAAGTGGTGTAAATTACACTGCAGGCTTGCCCATCATCAGAACCTCTCCCGATCATGGCACAGCTTATAATATAGCTGGAAAAAATGAAGCCAGCGAAGAGTCAATGAGACACGCCATATTGATGGCATATGATATTTTTAAGAATAGGCAATTATACCTCAAAGAAGAATAAGCCCTTTCAAAGAAAAATAAGGGCGCTTCTCGAATTTTTATTTTATTACTATTTCGAGCTGTCCTATGTTTATTTTCTGAGATCGTGTAACTTTAGCTTGACCTCGACTAATTTCTCTAAATGGATATAGTAACTAGAAAGCAATTAAATGTACTCATTCAACTGGCTGAATCGGACAAACACTTCTCTCCTATCGAGAGAGATAAGATATTTGAATTAGCCAGAAAGAGGAATTTTCCTGCCGAGGCAGTAAAAGACTTGATTAAAAACCCAGAGCCCATTGAGTCTTTTGGGGCGCTCTCTAATGAGCAAAAATTTGAATACCTTTATAGCTGTATAGATTTAATGCTGGTAGATAAGCGTATTTTCGATAGCGAAATAGTATTCTGCCGGAACCTGGCCATAAAGTTAGGATTTAACAAAAATGTCGTTGACTTCCTTAAATCGGAGATATACGAGCACGACAA
>NZ_SMMD01000413.1 GCF_009711475.1 Fulvivirga aurantia | reverse complement strand
GTATTTGACTTATGGTGAAGGTATTGAGCTTGCTTGCGGGGCTCATCCTACAATCTACTATTGTATTCGGGTTGGCTACCGCATCTTTTGAAACAAAGGAAAATTATGCTTTACAAATTGTAGTAAATGGTAAGGTTATAAACGACATCCCTAAAAAAAGAGTAAAGATTAAAGGTGGTAAAGGCAGCCATGATTTACTCATTAAAGTATATGACGAAGCCGGTTGTCTTACCTATGAGCATCAGGATATCGTATTTTTTACGCCAGGCTTTCAAAGTGACTTTTCATTTTACCTTTTACCAGAAAATTGCATTGAGTTTGAGCAGATACGGGTTACCAGAATTTATAGTGAGAAAATAAGGCGACCAGATATATTTTATAACAAACAGCTCATTGCTGATCGCCAAAAATATATGAACTCATACTTCTCATAGGTTTATTGACTGTCTGCAAACTGCCCAACCAGAGACTCGGGACGGGTTTGCTGCTCTTCAAATTCATTTTTTACACGTGTCAATTCAGCATCTGTAATAAAGCCTTTTTCATGCGCATGTTTAGCCGCTTCGTAAGAATCGCTCACCAGCACCATCTCGATTTCATTTGAAATAGAAGCCGCAATTGTATTTACTTTTTTGGCTCTTTTCTCCTTACCAACATCTCGGATATAAATACTCAAAACCTGTTCGGGCCTTTCTTCAGCTATATTTTTATATAAAATGGCGTCTTTTTGCCCACTGTCACCAATCAGAATGAATCTTTGCTCAGGAAAAACCTCCATAAGATGCATGATCTTGTCCTTCTTATGGTTGTGAGAACCGCCACCCGATTTCATCAGCTTCCACAAACTAGTTTTAAGCTCCTGTAACATAAAAGGCCCTTTGGGTATGTTTCTTACATCACAAAAGTCTTCCAGGAAATCGTACAAATTATATTCGCTGCTGCTTACGTAAAAAATAGGATTGTTACTATCCGGAGGATTACCTGTTTTGAGTGCAGTGTAAAATGAAGCCACGCCCGTAAATGGGAGTCGGGTCTTGCTGTTTTTTGTTAAAATGAGTCTCAACTTTCTTAACGCCTCAGTGGCATGAGAAATTAAGATCGTATCATCAACATCAGAAACTACCGCAAACTGATTTTTCTGTGTATTAATAAATACTTCACCGACTTCTTCCAGTGGCTCCTGATCATCAACAATCTCATCTAATACCTGATAAGTCACTTTTTGCCAGCCACCCTCAGCAGGGTTTTTCAATGGTATTTTAGCTTCAAAAAGTCCCTGTAGGTCAGTGGTTACGATTTTTTCTTCGCCATTAAACCTTATTTCTACACGTATATCAGGTATGCCCTCACTTACGTACCTACTGAGCATTGCCAGTAAATTCTTCTTCCGCTTATCTTCTCGTTGACTATCATAAATAAGCCGATCATCGAGTACATGTCCTTTTAAATAAACACAGTCAGGTGTACCATATCCTCGATATGGAATAACCACAGGTGGAGTGAGCAGGCCGAGGGCCTTTTTTATTCGTAGTGAAAACTTCTTAAGCGGTTTTTTAAATAGCTTTTTGATAGACTTTTTGTTTAATAACTCTTAGGCTTAATTGAATGTTTATTAAGCAACAATGAGAAAACTACTATTTGCCATAAACCCTATTTCCGGAGGTATTGATAAAAATGGCCTTCGATCGAATATCGCTGATTGGTGTGACGATAGTACAACACCAGATTTTACGTTTTTTGAAACGTCTGGAAAAAATGACTCAGAGAAACTTCGAAAAAAAATTGATGACTACAAGCCAACCGCTGTAATCGCCTGCGGTGGTGATGGCACCGTAAATATGGTGGCGCAAGTGCTTTTAGAAAATGAAAATATTAAACTAGGCATAATACCACTGGGCTCTGCAAATGGTTTGGCTACAGAGTTAGAAATTGAGGAAGACACTGAAGCTGCATTAGACATTGTATTTAAGGGTAAGTCTAAAAAAGTAGACGTATTACAAATTAATGACCAACATCTCTGTCTTCACCTAAGTGACATTGGCCTAAATGCAAAGCTCATAAAGAGATTTGAAAAGGGCTCAAACAGAGGAAAAATAGGCTATGCAAGACATTTTTTTGAAACACTTTTCAACAAAAAAGCCCTTACTTATAAGTTTGAAACACCTGAAGGTATATTTGAGGAAAAAGCTGAAATGGTCGTTTTTGCTAATGCCAGAGAATACGGAACTGGCGCAGTAGTAAATCCTATTGGCCGACTAGACGATCAGCAATTTGAAGTGTGCATTTTTAAGCCTTATCCCTGGTATGCTATATTTAGATTGACCTACCTATTCTTTACCGGCAAGCTCAATTACTCACCATTTGTTAAAATATTTAGTACCAAAGAGGTTTTGGTTATCTGCGAGAAATCTGAGCATTTACAAATTGATGGAGAGACTGTAGGAAAACACAAAAAAGTGAAGGTTGCGCTTACCAAAAAGCAGCTAAATGTGTTTGTGCCATAAAAAAACC
>NZ_SMMD01000554.1 GCF_009711475.1 Fulvivirga aurantia | reverse complement strand
GGCATTGAACCCATCTTAACTGACGATTGGGAAGAGCTACAATCTGCTGATCGTGTGATATTCCCAGGTGTGGGTGAGGCCAGCACCACTATGCAACGGCTCAATGAAAATAAACTTTCTGATTTAATTAAAGGCCTTAAGCAACCTGTATTAGGCATTTGCCTCGGCATGCAGTTGATGTGTAAATCATCTGAAGAAGGGAATGCACAAGGCATGGGCATTTTTGATGTGGATGTAAAACGCTTTAAACCTGAAAATGGCGAAAAAGTACCACATATGGGCTGGAACGACTTGTCACAGACAAATGGCAGCTGGATTACGAATAATATTGAGGATAATAACATGTATTTTGTCCATAGCTACTACGTACCACTGTGTGAGTTTACTGCTGCTCAGTGCGATTACATATTGCCATTTAGTGCTGCCTTGCAAAAGGACAATTTCTACGCAACTCAATTTCACCCTGAAAAATCAGACAAACAGGGTGAGCAACTCTTGAAAAATTTTATTGAACTACCTTAAGCACCTTATCACACAATGAGAATAATTCCAGCTATAGATATAATAAATGGACAGTGCGTACGCCTCACGCAAGGCGACTATGATCAGAAAAAAGTATACAATGAAAATCCACTTGAGGTGGCTAAAATGTATGAAGATGCAGGTATCAAGTACTTACATCTTGTAGACCTTGATGGTGCTAAAAGTGGCCATATCGTAAACCATGAAGTATTAGAATCAATTACATCAGAAACCAGCCTGATTGTAGATTTTGGTGGTGGTGTTAAGAGCGATGAGGACATCAAAATTGCCTTAAATGCAGGAGCCGCTCAGGTAACGTGTGGAAGCATAGCAGTAAAAAACCCTGTTAAGGTATTGGAGTGGGGCGATGAGTTTGGTGCAGACAAAATCATCATTGGCGCTGATGTAAAAGAAAGAAAAATTGCAGTTCAAGGCTGGACAGAGTCAACAACTTTATCAGTTGAAGATCTTTTGCATAAGTACTTATCAGATGGCTTTGAGTACGTGATTTGCACTGATATTGCTACCGATGGTATGTTGCAAGGGCCCAATATCGAGCTCTACAGAGAGCTTTTAGAGACATTTCCTGTAATTAAACTGATTGCCAGTGGTGGCGTAAGTAGCATGGGTGATATTGAGAAACTAGACCAATTAGGCATTGAAGGTGTAATTATAGGCAAAGCCATTTACGAAAATAAAATTTCACTTAAAGAATTAGAGCAATACAATGCTTAAAAAACGAATTATACCTTGCCTCGATATAAAAGACGGCCGTACAGTAAAAGGAATAAATTTTGAAGGCCTTCGAGATGCTGGTGACCCGGTTGAGCTCGCTGCCCTATATGCACAGCAAGGTGCCGATGAGCTGGTTTTTCTAGATATTTCCGCAACCAACGAAAGAAGAAAAACTCTTGCTGACCTTGTGAAAGCCATCGCTAAACACGTGAACATTCCATTTACAGTAGGTGGTGGTATATCAAGTGTAGAAGATGTGGCCCCTCTCCTACTCAGTGGTGCAGACAAAGTAACCGTTAATTCCTCAGCCGTATACCGACCAGAACTTATAGACGAACTGGTACAGGCCTATGGTAGCCAATGTATTGTGGTAGCCATAGACGCCAGGCAGGTAGATGGTCAGTGGATTGTACACACTCATGGTGGTAAGAAGGCTACAGACAAAGAGTTATTTAGCTGGGCCAAAGAAGTCGAGGAGCGAGGTGCTGGTGAGATTATGTTTACCAGCATGGATCATGATGGCACCAAAGATGGATTTGCCAATGAGGCCTTATTCAGGCTTTCTAAAGAAGTGACTATTCCAATTATAGCCTCTGGAGGTGCTGGAAGTATAGATCACTTTGTAGATGTCTTTGCCAACGGAAATGCCGATGCCGCTTTGGCTGCCAGTATTTTCCATTTTAAAGAAATAGGTATTCCAGACTTAAAAGCATATTTAAACACTAAAGGATTTCCGATTAGATGATAGAATTACAAACAACACCTGATTTCAATAAGCTCAATGGATTGATTCCTGCGATCATTCAGGACTATTATACCAATAAGGTTTTGATGCTCGCTTTCATGAATAATGAAGCTTTAGAGAAAACAAAAGCAGAAGGAAAAGTAACTTTCTACAGCCGATCAAAAGAGCGACTATGGACAAAAGGTGAGACTTCCGGCAATTTCCTAAACGTAGAGTCCATGGAGTTGGATTGTGATAATGACACCCTGCTTATTATGGCCATACCGGAAGGGCCGGCTTGCCACAAAGGAAACGACACCTGTTTTGGTGAGAAAAAGAATACATCTACTGACCTTGGTTTTCTGGAGGCAACGATTCAAAATCGTGTTCAAAATCCTAAAAAAGGCTCTTATACCAATAGTTTACTAGATTCAGGCATCAATAAAGTGGCTCAAAAAGTGGGTGAAGAGGCCGTAGAATTGGTAATTGAAGCAAAGGATGATGACGAGGCTTTATTTCTAAACGAAGCTTCTGACCTGATGTATCACTATCTGGTATTGTTGGCGGCAAAAGGTTATAGCCTAAATGATGTAATTGATGTGCTGAAGGAGCGACATGGCTAATAGTCCTTTAAAATGTCAGTCTTCTTACAAAATTTGAGGCTATTGATTTCTTATTATTGCGCTTTAAGTTATACGGTAAAAATTATGGCGAAAATTAAGATTATTGACGGTTACGAGTTTGTTGAATATAAAAAGGACACTTATCCGGAAGATGAAGTAGTGCAACGCAGTGCATCTTTTTATGGATGGATGGACAAACGCAGGACCGTTCGTGATTTTTCTGATAAGCCTATTCCAAAAGAAGTAATTGATAACATCATTAAAACAGCTTCTACAGCACCTTCTGGAGCTCATAAACAGCCATGGACTTTTGCCGTAATCTCAAACCCTGACTTAAAAAAGAAAATAAGAGAGGCTGCCGAAAAGGAAGAGTACGAAAGCTACAACAGCAGGATGAGTGAGGAGTGGTTAGATGACCTTCGCCCTTTGCAAACAGACTGGCATAAGCCATTTTTAGAAATTGCTCCCTACTTAATTATCGTTTTTAAAAAGGCTTATGATTTAGATGAGAAAGGAAAGAAGCATAACAATTACTATGTAAACGAATCTGTAGGTCTGGCAGGTGGCTTTTTATTAACAGCCATTCATCATGCGGGTCTTGTTGCGCTTACTCATACACCTAGTCCCATGAATTTTCTTACCAAACTTCTAGACCGGCCTGCCAATGAAAGACCGGTATTACTTATCCCTGTGGGCTATCCCGTAGAAGAAACTTACGTACCCAAGCTGGAAAGAAAACCCCTTGATGAGGTGGCAGTTTATTATGAATAAAAAAGGCCTCAAAAGATCACTCAATAAGTGCTTTTGAGACCAATGTTTACAAGTTGAAATATTCTTAATAATTTCTTGCGTAGATCACCACATGCTTCAACATGTTTTTGGTGAATGCATACGATAACCCTTTGCCTATATATGATTTGGAGGGATCTGATGAAAGAAATGAGACCGAGTTAGGCACCTGTCGCTGCCATGAACCCGATGGACTAAGAGAACCCGGAACAATAAGCGCCATGTGGCCAAGGCCATCGTCACCCATATAAATGGCGATGGTAGCTTTTTTCTGATTAGCCAGCTCTTGTGCTTTAACCAGGGCTTTTGTGTCATATGCCGGCCCAAGATTGGTCCAGTTACCATTCTCTTTTAAGTAATCTGCCATCTCATTGGTGGTAAAATATCTTTTGTTTTTCTCAGAATAGAAATCATCGATATTGTAAACTTTATTTAGGGCAAGACCCTGCGCCTCGAAGCATGCATCTTTGCACTTTTCAAATTCTGTTAAAACAGACTTTAAATCAGCCTCCCAATTGCTATTAAACTTTTGAGCAAAGCCTGACGAAT
>NZ_SMMD01000813.1 GCF_009711475.1 Fulvivirga aurantia | reverse complement strand
TTTTCTCTAATCACATGCTCGTTTTGGTTTTTAAACCAGGGTATATCAAAGCTTTTCTCCATTCTCTCTAAAAACGAGTTGATTCCATTATGAACGACTATCAAATCGTGAGATTTCTCAAATTTGGCTAGCCTCTTCATTACTTTTAAGATCACGCCCGGGTTTTCATCTTCAGTTTCTAAATGCACAAATACAGCCGAGGCCTCCTCAATTGCTCTTACGGCAGTATCGACTACTACTGGTTCTGAATGATTATCTAAATCATAAAATGAGACGCCAGGCAATTTACCAACAAGACTTTTATTTAGGTTGAGCAGCGGTTGTGTTTTTACTATGGATATGTATAAAAAAAGCTGCATTATTTAGTTACCATAAATCTTCTGGCTTCAATTTTTCCTTCTCTCCGACCAACTACCGTGTAAATGCCACTCCTGAGTGAAGTGATATCAAGCGTAATTATTTCATTGGCCTTTATCGCTAAATCACTAAAAATCCGCTGACCAGAGATAGCGATTACATCAACCTTCATCGATTTTGTTACCCCTATTTTAAGAGTCTGATCATTTCTCACAGGGTTTGGGTAAATGGCTATATTTCCTCTCACCGGCAGCACAGGATTAATTACTGCCTCATTATTTTCTAAAACAATCAAACCACCTTCTCCCGTACCCATCACAAGCGCAGGTTTATCGGCATTAAATAAATTTGCTGTAGTTGCGTAGAGTTTATTACCAAGCCGCAGTGAGACGCTGTCATTTGATAGACTATCTCTAAATAGCTTTTCAACGCCCGGCCTCGGATCTTCCAGGTGATTTAAAAAGTCTGCATAAATAGTCGTGTTACCCCCGGCATCGCCAATAAACATATCCACACTTCCGTTTGCGTCTAAATCTTCTATCGTAACAGCCGGACTTTGCCTAAATACACTAAAATCTATACCATAAAATGGCTCCTCTTGTTTTTCAAACGTAGGTTCTTCGATCGGCCCTAAGCTTTTATAATACTCTAGCCTGCCACTTGATCGCCCTAATAATATATCGGGTAACCCATCTGAATCGATATCGAAAATCTCATAATTCTCGTTATTTGGAAATCTATCGCTGATTAGAAAGAGCTGTCTAAGTTCTGAGGAAGGATCAAAACTATTGGCCGATT
The DNA here is from genome assembly GCF_009711475.1 of Fulvivirga aurantia. Classification (GTDB taxonomy): domain Bacteria; phylum Bacteroidota; class Bacteroidia; order Cytophagales; family Cyclobacteriaceae; genus Fulvivirga; species Fulvivirga aurantia. The sequence goes on along the minus strand of NZ_SMMD01000813.1, from coordinate 8,115 downwards.
GGTTGAGCAAATAATATATAGCTGTACTGCCTGAATTAGTAGACGTTGCACTAAAAACCAAATCGATATTACCGTCTAAATTTATATCTCTGAACTTTGGCTTTATATTAATCAGACCGAAAGCCGAAAATTGTTTGTAATCGTTATTTCTTAGCTCAAAAGATGGGTCAGTTGCAGTACCTACATTTTCATAATGTACCAGGGAGGCCCTGAACCCAAGGTTTTGTAATTGTAAATAACTGCCTATTAACATATCCTGATCACCATCTCCATCCAAATCAGCAAAAGCAGGGGCAGCGTTTTCTCCCAGGTCAATCATTTCATCCTGTAAAAAGTCCCTCTTTATAAATGCAAATTCTGGCAACTCATTTGTCCCGGTATTTCTATAAAACCAGCTGGAAGACTCAAAATTTATCGAACTATTGACATTCCCGGAAACATTTGGAGCGATTAGTAAATCATCAATACCATCCATGTCGACATCTTCATTATAAGCCGCAGGAAAAACAAAAAGACTAGCCGGATTAGACGAGTTAGGAAAGGCTGATGTGGCAGAAGAAATAAGGGCATTTTCTTGAGTGCCTGTGTTTGACAAGGCGAACAACTCTGTGCATTCCTCCTCAGACACTACCAGCTCTTTCACCTGGTCTCCATTTAGGTCAAGAGCTAAAAGTGATTTCCCTCCCTGGTGTTGTTGCCTACCAGATGATGAAGGGCATTCTGCACCGTTAAAAGCAAATTTACCACACTGGCATTCTTCGTATTCACCCCAATTTTGGGTTACCCGCTCATATTGTAAACTATCGCAATTGCCATCGCGCTCCATGCTCATATTTTTATGAAACTCAACGGTAGAAGCTCCTGAGAACCTGTAGGTCAAAATATCCAGGTCACCATCATCATCAATATCAGAAATTGACGGTATATCGGAGCTATTAACCTGAAGATTAATGGCAGAGTTAAACCCCTGTGTAAGTAAGTGTTTAAACTGACTGTCATTTCTAAAATTAAAAACTCTCCAACTCAACTTCTGCCCGGGTTCGGTTGTATTCACATAGACCGCAATACCTCGTGGGTCACTGACAAAAATATCCTTCTTACCGTCACAATTAAAATCCCTTAGTAGCATCCAATTTCTAATTCCTTCCGGAAAAAGAGTTTGTAATTCCGGGGCATATGTAAAACCACCATTTTTGGAGATAAATGGCAATATTTTATTTGCCGTTCGGTCATAAATAACCATATCCTGACTACCATCTCCATCTAAATCGATGGTGTTGAATTGAGGGGAATTTAAGCCACCTGCCCAGGCAAGTGATAGTGTGTCACCATCGTGTACTACTGGGATGTTTTGATTTAGTGTGTAGGTAAATTGGGCTGCCAGCGGACTCACTACCAGCAGAAGTATACATGTCAAAAATCTTGGCATAATTAATCGAGAAAACGTAACCTTTGAGTCCTGAAAGACATTATCAAATATAAATTTAAATTTTAAGCTATTTTAGCATAAAATAGAATATCCAGCTATGATCGAAACACTTTATAACCATTACCTGGCTAGTAAAAAAATATCTACCGATACTAGAAAAATAGAGCCTGGATCTATCTTTTTTGCTCTTAAAGGCCCCAACTTTAATGCTAACGAATTTGCAAAGGAAGCGTTGGATAAAGGTGCAGCTTTAGCCGTAATCGATGAGGCTAAATATAACCTCAATGATAGATATATATTGGTTGATGATGTATTAGAGGCCCTTCAAAATCTTGCCATTCATCATCGGAAAAAGCTTACTATACCGATCATAGGCCTTACAGGATCAAACGGAAAAACCACGACCAAGGAGCTCATAAATGCTGTGCTTTCAAAAAAGTACAATGTATTGGCAACACAAGGCAATCTTAATAATCACATTGGTGTGCCTCTCACAATTTTGTCTATAACTAATGATCATGAGATGGCCATTATAGAGATGGGGGCTAACCATGTAGGCGAAATAGCTGCTCTTAGTCGTATTGCTCACCCAACCCATGGTTTGATTACCAACATTGGCAAAGCACATCTTGAAGGTTTTGGAGGTATAGAAGGTGTAATACGAGGCAAAAGTGAATTATACCATCACCTGATACAAACGGTTGGTGTGGTCTGGATAAATTCAAGAGATGAGATCTTGAGCAATATGGCCAAGCGGTTTAAAAACCCGTTATTCTACCCTGGCGATGAAGATTACTATTCATGCGAATTGGTCGAGGCTTCACCATTTGTAAAAGTAAAGACTACAAACCAGACCATAGAAACTCAGCTTGTGGGTAAATACAACTTTGAAAATATAGCCGTAGCGCTGTGCATTGGAAAGTATTTTGAGGTACCCTCTGCTGAAGCTGAAGAAGCTGTGATGAATTACAACCCCACGAACAACCGCTCTCAGATTGTTAAAAAAGGTTCTAATACAATCATTCTGGATGCTTATAATGCTAACCCTAACTCAATGGCATCGGCAATAGAAAATCTTAAAATCATGGCTGGCGACCAAAAGGCGGTAATCCTAGGCGACATGAAAGAATTGGGGGAATCAAGCACTCAGGAGCATCTTAATATAATTAACATTCTATCTCAGGAAGATTTTAATGTATACCTGTATGGGCCAGAGTTTGGTAAGGCCCTTTCAAAATCAGGCGCCATATTCCATACGGACAATAAAAAAGAACTCCTGGAAAAAATCAGATCAAGAAACTTCAAAGATTCTTCGATACTGATTAAAGGCTCACGAAGTATGGGTTTAGAAGAAGTTGTAGAGGTGATAAGCTAATCACCTCTATCAGTTAAAGCACGTTTAGTACTTGTTCTTTAATTTTTTCCAGCTCTTCTTTCATGCCTACTACATGTTTTTGTATTTCAGCATCATTGGCTTTAGAACCAATCGTATTTATTTCTCTGCCAATTTCTTGTGAGATAAAGCCGAGCTTCTTACCGTAAGATTTATCTGATTGCAATACTTCGGTGAAGTGCTCTAAATGGCTCGAGAGTCTAACCTTCTCCTCAGTAATATCGAGTTTTTCTACGTAATAGATAATTTCCTGCTCTAAGCGATTTTTGTCGAGCCCTTCCTCATCTACATAGTTAAGTAAGTTTCCTTTGATTCTACTTTTAACACGTTCTATCCTCTCTGGATCAAGCTTAGTTACGGCCTCAAGGCCTTCTTTGATAGACGCAATGTAGCCAGAAAACTTCTCCTGCAGCTCTGCGCCTTCCTTTTTCCTAAAATCATCACACTGTTGCAGCGTCTTAACTACGAGCTCCTTTATCTTACCCCAACTTTCTTCATCAAGGCCTTGCTCACCAGTATTTATGACTACATCCGGTGCGCTGAGAGCAAGTCGAAATAGGTCTTGATCAGGAGCTATAACCTTATTTGAGAGTTTCTTAAGCTCATTATAATATTTTACAAACAGCTCCTCATTGTAAGTCTGTTTTTGTTCTGTGTCCGACTCATTGGCAAATTCTACATTGAGCACCACTTTGCCACGCTCAAGCATCTGCGTTACGAGATTTCTTATCTCAATCTCTTTTTCATTAAAAGACTTAGGAAGCCTTAAATTAAGGTCGAGGAATTTAGAATTAAGTGTTTTTACTTCAATGTTTATCGTTATACCTTCTTCTGAAAAGCTGGAAGAACCATACCCTGTCATCGATTTAAGCATGTACTCAGTGATTTTTTTTACGAACGCAAATGTAACTGACTTAGAAGTCGTATCCTAGTGTCACCATTAGGCGAGGATCTTGTGTATTGAAATCTTCAACCGGCCAGGCTAGGTCAAATTTCACGTAATAACCCAAAAGCATTGTTCTCAAACCTGCACCGTAGCTATATAGCCATGGGTTTTGAAAATTCTTAATATCTATCACAAAACTTCCCTCACGTATAGTCTCCGTGCTTATTGTATTCTCCTCATTAAATGGAGATTTTCCAGTCCATGCTGAGCCTATGTCGAAGAAGCCTGTAAACTGTAGATTTCTCAAAAAATTAGATGAGATAGGACCACTGGCCAGATATCTGATAATAGGTATACGTAATTCTGCATTGAAAAGTAACGTATTTCTGCCTACGATTGTCGCGTAGTCAAAGCCTCGGAGGTTAGTAGCATACTCGATAAACAGTAAATCATCATTGGGCCTTTCATTGTCAGGGCTAAGTGGATTGTTGTCTCCTCGGGTATTTTCTTGCTTAAAGAGCCAGTTATCCATTCCGCCTAATAAGAATTGCTTAGGGTCTCTTCCGAAAAACGAGCCGTAGTACAGCCTCGTGGCAAATACAATCTCACGATGTATTTTTTGATAATGTCTTAAATCTACCGTAAGCTTACTAAAACTGGCGTCTTTATCATCCAGACCTTCGTGGTGGGTAAACTCGATTTTTCCACGACTACCTTCTATTATATTCATTCCATTGATCAATGAATTATCATATACCAAAGCAGCCGATGTACCTACATACTTGGTAGAAACACCTTCCGAAAATTGAGGTGGAGAAATGCTGGTAGGGGTGAGGTTTTCGAAACGCGTCATAGTAAAAAATGGATTAACTTCGAATCTTGCCCTATTATTAAAAGGTAAAGCCGCACCTATCTGAATTGTATTTCGGCTATACTGTCGTTCTGTATTTTCTTCTCTTAATATTACACTTCTCTCAAAACGGGCTTTGTAATCTACTCTTGATTTCAAATAATAGTACTCTGCAAAAATATCACCACTGCGTAGGTTAGTGGCCAAAGCCCCTCCTCTAAACATGTGATTTTCTAGCATATCATACATCTCTGTTTCCAGAAAAATACCAAAGCCTCTAAGTGGGTCAATTAAGAATGAAGTGACCAGATTTTTAGCGCTGAATCTAGGCTCATAAGGATATGGCCCTGTTATGCTGTTCTTTTGCCTGAGTTTACGATACTGAGCTAGAAATGAATCTTTGGTGCCCCTGGTTTCTTCTAAAACATCCGTTTCAAAAGTGTAATCATCAGTATCAATTATTTCATTATCTTCTTCTACCACTTCAGGCTCTTCTACAGGCTCAACAGCCACCGTATCCATATCCGTCAATTGCAAGCTGTCTGAGATTAAGCTTATTTCTTCGTTGATTACTGTATCTACTTTTACATTGGCGGTATCTAATCTCTCAGCATTAAGCTCCTGTTCTTTTTCTTTTAAACGAGACTCAACAATATCCTGTATAGTGAGGGTTTCATCAACAGTGGCTGTTCTACGGGCTTTGAACTCACGTGCCTGAATCACCTGTTGCCTTGGGGTAATTGGCGTAAATATTTCTTGCTCAATATCAAAGTTAGGTACACTATATACATAATCTCGGCCTCTCTCGCTCATAGCCAGTGCAAGATGTCTGGAGTCAAAATCAATATCCCAGTTATCTACACTACTTGAGTAATTGGTCACCTGTGAGTATATCTCAGTAGAAACATCATACTTAAAGATATTTTTGATCCCTTTCTGATCACTGAGGTAGTAAATGGTATTACCATTGTAAGCCAAAGGCCTGGTGTCTTTACTTATCGTATTAGTGACTCTGCGTAATAGATTTTTTGTAGTATCGAGATTAAAAAAGAATAGGTTGTGATTGCTGCCTACCTTTTCAAAGCTTTTATCATCTAGATTGAGTGTATCTGTAGGTCGGTTTGAGCTAAAAACAATGGTGTTTGTATTAGGAACAAATGATGCATCAATATCATCATATACATCATCAAAAAGTCTTTTCACACGATCTCTTCTTGTACTCAGTAGATATAAGTCTGTTTTCCCATACACCATTCCACTGATGATGAGCAATCTACCATTGTCTGAAAAACTCATACTTTGCACCTGCTCAAATCGAGTAAGTTGTCTGGGGAGCTTGCTGTTGGTATTTAAATCATAAAGATCAAACCATAACTTGCCTTGTTTAGAGTGGATTATACCAAGCGTTGCACTGTCGACCCAATCAATCAATGGTAAATCAAAATTCACGTCCTGACTCACTACTTTATAACCACCTTTCAGAATAGTCTTCTCTTCTTTGGAATCAATGTCTTTTACAATCACTGCATATCTTCCAGCATTATTTTCTGTATAGGCCAGTTTACTACCTGAGTTGTTTACTGCTACATGACTGTAGGTTTTTCTTTTTTTATTTTTCCTATGTACAACTTTATACTCCGGATTAAGCGATAGGTAGTCTTGATTAACTCTACTATCTACGTTTACATAATAGGCCTGCCAGTTATACATAATCTGCTCAAATGGCACACCTAAAGTAATTGTTACACTTTTTTCTTCATTTCTAATGATCCTTGTGTAATTGAGAATATTAGAAATATTACTTCTTCCGTACTGCTCAGCGATATAATTCCATACAGACTGGCCTGCCAGTGCTGCCTCTTCACCCGTAAGTCTGCTCAGTCGCTCTGGCTTTCTGGTGGTGATATAATCACGTATATAATCATCCATTTCTATACTCCAACCCTCGGCCACATACCTGGCTGCTCCACTTATAAACCACTCAGGAAGATTAAGTAAAACGGAGCTTTGAAACATATCTTTAAGGCTTCCACCAAACATCATCTCATTTACCATGAGGGTTGATACCTTTATAATCAATTCATCCTTCAAGGCACTTATACTGCCCGGATGAGCTACTTCTATATACGGTTTTATAAATTGAGTCTCCCCGCCAGGGCCAATACCAGCCTGATCTAAGCCAACATTACTCTGTTGTAAATCTGAAACTGAATTGTAAAGGAATAATTTGGTTTTGGAATACGGTGGGTAGCCGATAAGATCGGTTATTCTATCAAATTCTTCTTCCAGGTATTCTATTACTTCTTTGGCAATGCGATCACCCCCTTGGTAAAAGTATACATCAAAATTTTCTGAGCTCAGAAAGCGCCATTCAAACTCTTCATACTGCACCCTGTTTCTCCCAAACTCTTCCTGAATCTGAGCTTGCCCGGCAAATGAAATAAGCAAGGCGACTATTACAAAAGTGCTGTAAAAATACTTTATCATTTAATTTTAGTGTGATTCCGAATATAACGAAAAATAGCGACTGATATTTACTTCCCTGTCGAGTTTGTTCCCCTCAAGCAAATGTTGCACAAAATGCCTCGCCCAATATGGTGCTAAAGAAACGCCCTTTGTTCCTAACCCGTTAAAAACCCCAATAGTTTCAAACTCAGGGTGCATACCTACAAACGGCCTCCTGTCTTTAGTTGCCGGCCTTAAACCAGCCACCTGATCTACAATCTCAAAATCGCCATCTAAAATCGCTTTCAGTTTTGAAATAAGCTGTTCTCGGGCTTTGCTAGTGGGCTCGAGCGTAGAGTCATTATGATCATAGGTAGAACCTACCTTATAAATATCATTACCTATTGGTAATACGAAAACACCCCGATTAAGGATATAATCTAATTTTACAGATGTTTTTATATATAAAATTTCACCTTTCACAGGTCGGATAGGAAGCCAGCTAAAGAATGTATTGGCTTTTAAACCTACGCCATCACAAAAAATAGCCTTGGTTGCCTCTACACCTTGGTAAGTAACCTTGCTACTATTTGGAATTAGTTCTTGATAATCAAAATTCTCATCAATTACAGTGTGCTTTTTGCGTAAAAAGTCCGTCACAGACTCCATGCATTTGGGGATGTCTAAATAACCGGTAGTAGCTAGTGCTAAGCCTCCGAAAGCATCATGCACAGCACTATGAGTTGACGAAGTATGTACTTTTTTAATGAAGGTTGTATAATTCTGGTCAGCACTTTTACCCATCCATTCGTTTTGCTCTTCAGCCTCAAAAAACGGCCTGTAAATTGTCTTTTTTATAAGAAACGTACCGCCTGTCAACTTCTCTGCTTCTTCATAATATGTTTCGAGATAGCTAAATAAATCATCTGCTCTCCACGTTTTCACCATTTTTCTTCCAGTAATTGGGTTGTATAGCCCGGCAGCTATTAAAGAAGATGGATTTTTTTCTTTACCTGTAAAAACAATCAGTCTTTTCCCAGCATTATGTAAATGTAAAGCCAGGGTACTACCCGCTAGTCCATTTCCTACTATGATGTAATCGTACCGATCGC
>NZ_SMMD01000908.1 GCF_009711475.1 Fulvivirga aurantia | reverse complement strand
AATTTGATAAGCTCATTGCTGAAGCTGTGGCCAGAGAGGTAGATAAAAGCTAAAAAGTCACTATCCCTTAGATTCTTTTACATAATTTTGCGCGTGTTTTTTCGAAAAATCATACTTGGTTCAATTTGTTTACTTCTCGGGTCACTGGCCGGTCAGGCGCAGATAATTGAAGTAGATGAAGGAGGGGAAATAGAAGAACGCTCCGGTTCTTCGATACTTGATGATACAACCAAACAGGTTTATGGTCCTACGACCACAAGGTTTACTTACGAGGCTAACATAAAATACAATAACCCACACTACTGGTCCATCGATACTTCAATTATCGATTTGCATAAATACCAGTTTATCTCAAGAGAAGAATATTTATACAATAACCTTGGCAACATAGGTACTCCGGCCAATAGTATCTTTCCTCTGCAACCCGAAGTGATAGGACAAAGCGCTGGTTTTACCATTTTTGATCTTTATTGGTTGGGTCCTGATAAAATTAAATACTATGACACCAAATCTCCTCACTCTAGTTTTAATATCATCTGGGGTGGAGATGGCAGAGCGATTACAGATGTAAACTATGCAAGAAATATAGATGAACGTTCGGGTTTTGGTTTCGATTATCGAGGCCTTTTTATAGACAAACAAATACAGCGGTCGGGTAGAGGTGATAGAAATGTAAGAGGTACCTACTATACACTTTATGGTCACTATGGCACCAGAGATGGCAAATATAAGGTGCTAGGTAACTTTATCAGAAATAACCACTTGGTAGACGAATATGGAGGCATTCTTACAAACCCTGGTGATCCTATAGCGGTCTATTTTGACGAAAACAGGCAGTTATCGCTTACTCAGGCAGAGAATAACGAATTACGCACAAACTTTCATTTATACCATCAATACAAGCTTAATAATCAAATACAGCTTTATCATCAGTTTGATAGGTATAAGCAGCAAAATGATTTTAATCACAACCTAGAGGAGAATCCGGATTACTTTGATTTTGTTGAGGTTGACTCAGCTGAAGTAAGAGATCGCTCAAAAATAACTTACAGACAACACGAACTGGGGTTGAAAGGTGATATTGGTAAAACTTTTTACAACTTTTATTACAAATACAGAGATATAGACTATCGCTACAAATACCTCAACCCAGATACGATCCCTGGGGTTGATAGTGATGTCGGTGAAAGCTATGGAGGTGTAAACCTTAGATTTGGCAATGATTCTACAAGTTATATCGAGGCCTTTGGCGAATATTTACAAGGCGGAAATTTTAAAATAGGAGGTTCTATTCAAAACAGTTGGTTCCACGCGAGGGCCATTACCTCACAGTTTGAGCCAGCCTATATTTACAAAGCTTACCGGGGCAGTCACGATGTATGGGTAAATGATTTTGATCCATCACTATTTACAAAAGTTGAGGTTGGCTTAAATGTCGACTTAGGCATTTTGACACTCAAGCCTTCAGTATCTAACACGCTTTTGGGCAGCTACCTTTACTTTCGCGAGCAGGAGCCTTCAGGTGAAGTGCAACAGACTGTATTACCATCCCAGGCCTCATCAGATATCAATATATTAAGTCCATCGTTAGGTCTCGAGCTTGATATTTCTAAAAAATTAAAGCTCAAGTCAACGGTGATTGCCACCAATGTTTCCGGTGGGTCTGCAGACGCAGTCAATATTCCTGATATTTATGCCAGAGGGCAGATTGCTTTTAATGACATTAGTTTTGATGGCAACCTCGAATGGCGCCTTGGATTTGATGCCTATTGGAGGTCGACCTATTTTGCTAATGGATATGATCCTGCGATTATGCAATTTTATGTGCACGATTTTGAAGTTAAGGCATTTCCAATTATTGATTTTTTTGCTGATGCAAAGGTCAACAGAGCCAGAATATTCCTAAAACTCAATAACGTTTATGAGATATTCTCACCTACAGGATATTTTGCCACTCCGGAGTATCCCGGTCAAACCACGATTTTTGACTTTGGGCTAGAATGGGCCTTTTATGATTAAAGCTTTATGGAAAAACACGTACTTGGACTAGAGCTACCTACCGACCCGCGCTGGGTTAATATTGCTGAGAAAAAAATCGAAGACATCCTGGTAGATCATGCCTACTGTGAGCAAAAAGCCGCCAGCTCTTGCATATCTCTGATTGTAAAGTACCCAGACAAAGAGAAGGTGGTTGAAATGCTCACCCCGGTAGTGGCCGAAGAGTGGGGGCATTTTGAGCGGGTTTTGGATCAATTAAACAAGCGAGGCTATAAATTAGGAAAGCAGAGAAAGGACGAGTACGTAGCTGCGCTGGCTAAAATCGAGCAGAAAGGAGGGAGCCGTGAGCAGCAACTTGTTGAAAAACTTTTATTAAATGCTTTGATAGAAGCGCGAAGCTGTGAACGCTTTCGTCTGTTGTGGAAGCATATCGAAGACGCAGAATTGCAGAAATTTTACTACGAACTGATGGTCTCAGAGGCGAGCCACTATAAAAACTTTTTGAGTTTGGCTAAAGAGTACATGCCTGAAGAGCATGTAACCAAGCGTTGGAAAGAGATACTTAGAGCAGAAGCCGAAATTCTTGAAAACATCGAAGTACGCGGTGATCGTATGCACTAGCCTTTTCTGATCAGGTTTTTTGTTTCTTCTTCTTGGCCGCAGGAAACAGGATATTATTCAATATCAATCGATAACCTGGCGAATTTGGGTGCAGATTTAAATCTGTAGGCTCTTCATTTACCATATGCTGGTAGTCTTCCGGGTCATGGCCACCATAAAAAGTCCAAAAGCCTTTACCAAAGATTCCGTGAATGTACTTCACTTCTTTGATTGCCTTATTCTCGCCCATTATTACCACATCTGATTTAACAAAGCCTTTCTTATACCCGGTAGTTTGTCCATAAAAGCCCTTGATTACCCGGGTGTGATTCTGAGTTAGCATGGTTGGGATAGGATCCCATTTGGCCGAAAATTCAAACAGATTGAAATAATCATTTTCTTCCCTAAGACCTCTTTCTGCTATTTGATTGTCGATGTTTGAGAATTCGTACTCATAGGGATCTTTGGATATTTTGAAGTCTTCGAAGGCAAACGTATTGTCATAGTTTAATTTCTGCTGTGCCATTGGGTCTGATGGGTCGCCATCAAACATGCGCTCGACCATATCAATTCCCTCTCCGGCCAGGGCTATATCGTAGGTGTCTGTGGCAGAACACATGGCAAACAGAAAGCCACCCCCAGATACAAAATTTCTTATTTTTTTAGCTACAGCGAGTTTTAAGTGTGAGACTTTACTGAAGCCATGCTTTCGTGCAGACTCTTCAAACTCTCGCTGCTGCTCAATATACCAGGGCATGTTTTTAAACGACCTGTAAAATTTACCGTATTGGCCCGTAAAATCTTCGTGATGCAGGTGCAACCAATCATATTCCGGTAGTTTTTCCTCCAAAACCTCATCATCAAAAATAACATCGTAGGGTATTTCGGCATAAGTAAGAACAAGTGTTACTGCATCGTCCCAGGGTTGCTTACTTTTAGGAGAGTAAACGGCTATTTTAGGAAATTTCTCCAACTTCATCACATCGGTATTGGCCGATGGGCTCGCCAGCTTTTGTACTACACTATTAGATTGAGCATCTGAAATGACTTCGTAGCTTACACCCCTTATAATAAGTTCGTTTTCAAACTTTTGATAGTATTTAAACATAAAACTACCCCCACGATAGTTGAGCAGCCAGTTTACTTCAATGTCGTTTTGCAAAACCCAGTATGCGATGCCATATCCTTTAAGATGATTAGATTGCTTTTCATCCATTGGTATGAGTAAGTAGCTTGCTCTTACCGATAAACAAGCAAGGATGAGCACTAAAGACAGTATTACTTTTTTCATTTTGGCTTTCGGATGAGTGAAGATTAATTTCAGCAGCTTAAACAACCGATAATAATTCTAAAGCAGTCGTTCAATCAATTTACTCTTTGTACAACGTTAGATTTATTTAATTTAGTTTCAAAATAATAGGCTTTGGTCTATCTCTTTCTACGCTTTTAAAAGCTTAATGTTAGAAAGAACGGCTGTTACCATTTCAAACGAGTTAATACATGGATCTGTTAGAGAATGTAAGAGAAGGATTACGATCAGTAAATGCAAATTTGCTTAGAACAGTACTTACGGCACTTATCGTAGCCATTGGCATTACCTCACTGGTAGGAATATTGACTGCCATTGACGGTATTCAGTACTCAGTAACAGATAGCCTCTCTGAGTTGGGTGTAAATACATTTGACATTTACTCTAAAAGAAATAGGAGGGGCAGACAAGGAGGTGTTGTGGAGAAATCTTATCCGCCACTCAAATTGAAGGAAGCTCAGCGATTTGTAGACAATTATCGATATCCTGGTAGTATAAGTTTATCAACAGATGTAACAGGGACAGCCGAAGTGAAATACAAGTCAGAAAAAACTAACCCCAATGTCTGGATTAAAGGGGCAAATGAAGAATATGTGGCCCTCGAAGGCTTGAATATCGAAAAAGGAAGAAATTTTTCAGTAATAGAAAACCAATACGGTACCAATGTGGCAATTGTAGGGATAGATGTAGTAGAGGCGCTAATGAAGGACAATGAAGACCCTATAAACAAAGAAATTTCTCTGCTTGGCAGTAAGTATAAAGTTATAGGTGTATTAGAGGAGAAAGGTCAAATCGGAGGCGGTGGTGGTCCTGATAATTCTGTAATCATACCTATCCTCAACGCAAGCCGCTTGTCATCAAATAGAAGTCTCAGGTACGGCCTTACCATCGGAATAGACAACCCGACAGACCTCGATCTTGCCATGGGTGAAGCTACCGGACTAATGAGACAAATCAGACAAGATAGGCTGGGAGAGCCAAATTCTTTCGAAATTGCTAAAAGTGAATCTTTAGCTGAAAGGTTAGAAAGTATTACAAGCGTAATGCGCTTAGGAGGCTTCGGTATCGGCTTTATCACACTACTAGGAGCATCTATTGCTTTAATGAATATAATGCTGGTGTCTGTAACAGAAAGGACCAGAGAGGTTGGTGTAAGAAAAGCACTTGGGGCTACACCACTCCGGATCAGGCAGCAGTTTATCATTGAAGCAATTGTCGTATGTCTTTTGGGCGGTATCGCGGGGGTTATATTAGGAATTGCCATCGGTAACCTCATCTCAAGCATCATAGGTATAGAAGGACTTGTAGTTCCCTGGTTATGGGTATTTGTAGGAGTTGTCGTATGTATCGTAGTTGGTCTACTATCCGGTTACTATCCGGCAAGAAAAGCTTCTAAGCTTGACCCTATAGAATCTCTGAGATTTGAATAATTTTCACACCTTCTTCAGCTTTTTGTTGATTTAATTGCCACAGAAAGTAAATTTTCCTAAATAGAAGAGTGATGAGAATTTTATGGTTGGCGATTGCAATTACTATTTTTGGGACCGGTAAAGAAGGCACGGCTGCTGAGCTAGTGCTGTCGGGTGCTTACCAAGGTAAAGACATATATGTACAAAACCCGTATGATCCTGCTACCAAACTATTTTGCACCCAGGAAGTATATGTAAACGACCGACAGATATACAACCAACCGAGAGTCTCCGCTTATCGCATCGATTTATCTTATTTGAGTATCAATGACCTCGTTGTAATTAGAATAACGCACTCAGAGGGGTGTAAACCTCGTGTGGTAAACCCACAAGTGCTCAAAACCACCTCAAGTTTTAAATTTCTTACTGCTGAGACAGACAACAACTCAATCAACTGGATGACGCAGGGTGAAAGGGGTGGAGGTGTTTATATCATCGAGCAGGAAACGGAAGAAAAAGATTGGCATATAATTGATAATGTCCCTGCAAAAGAAGCCTTACAGACTAATTCCTATACGGTAAATGCGCCACATACAAAGGGAGTGAATAATTATCGGGTTAAATATCAACCTGATAAGGGTGAAGCCATTTACAGCATGGAAATGGCTTTTAGTCAATCAGAACTCATTACATTTTACCCCTCAGTAGCTACTACCACTCTCACCTTATCAGACTCGGCCCGTTACGTTATCACAGACTATTTTGGTAAAGAAGTAAAGCAAGGCGAAGGCATTGAAATTACGATAGATGAATTGAAGCCTGGAGAATATTACCTAAACATTCAAAACCGGAAAGAGAAGTTTGTAAAGAAGTAAGCAACTATCTCTTGATGATCATCAATCTTTTCTTCTCGACAGCTCCATTCTCATTTTTCATTTGTACATGGTAAAGACCGTTGGCAAGATCTTTAGTATTTATTTGTACCTGCCGTGTTGCCTTTTGTACCTCTTGCTCAAAGATTAACTTGCCAAACGCATCATAAATTTTCACAAAATTATCATCTAGCGTATTGTTGAAAATTATCGTTACCTTCTCGTTAGCCGGGTTAGGGAATATGGTAAATCCTGTCATCTGGCTTTTATCTAAACCTGTAACGACTTCCTGTGGTACATTCAAAGGGTTTTCTAATATAGCAGCCTGATACACCTCCCTGGTGTCTTCATTTTGCAGAAAGACCACAATAGCAGCATCTCTATCATCAACAAAGGTTGGGGAAGCCCAGGACAAATTCAGGTTGATTTGCTCGTTGGCTTCGAGCATCTCGGTATATCTTGTGCCAGCAGCATCTGGGAGCATTTTTCTCACCACATATAAGAAATTAGTTTCTCCGTTGGCGGTCGATATATTGTCAATAGTCTTTTCTACAACAGCCACGTGCACAACCGTATTGCTTTCAAGAGATGTTTTTATATCAATCGTGGTGGCTATGTTGAGTGCTGAATTCCCTGCATCGACAGTTGATATCTCTATATCTACCGGGGCAGGTCTTAAAGTGGCTTTATCATAAATTTCTTCCAGCCAATCATCTATTGACCCATCTTCAAAAGTACCATCCAATCTTACCGTAGGTGCTTCGTTTATTCCATAATAAGCCGCACGAGAGTTTGGATCACTAATATTCATAGCATTGATAGGATCTTCACCAGGAAAGCTCACATGATACTGCAAAGGCACTTTTTCGCTAAGAGAAGTAACAAAGCCTTTAAAGAAATTATTATGAGTTACAGCGCTTTCCGTGCCAGTGTTCGTGAAGTTTTCGATGAGTACATTTCTGGAGCGTTCTCCGATAAAGATATTATCAAACGCAAAACCTTCCTCATCTTCTTTAGCCTCAGCACCTGTGAGATTACCAAATGCTATTCTGAACCTTACCAAGGGCTCACCTGCCAGAAAATCTAAATTATAAGCGGCAGTTGCCCATGCATTTGTCGATGGATCTGTAATACTCCCCGTCCAGCCTAAGTTTGCTCCAGATGCTTGGTTTCCAGGTCTGCCCTGTATACCAGAGGCATTGTACCAGTTTAACCCACCATCTAACACACCCACAGTTTCCCAGTTGTTATCATCTTCTGTAAGATTAGTAAGGTTGTATTGCAGTACTGCACCGGCCAAACCTTCATTAGTCGCATACCATGTATCCATCTGAAAAACGGGCTTTGACATTGCCGTGAAATCAAAGCAGGGGCTATGCACCCAGGATTGTTCTCCTTGATTATATCTATTGTCAGAATTGTTAGTTTTCCATGCTCGACCTGTACCGCTTGAGGAGGCGTCCTGATTCAAAAGTTGACCGGAAGGCGTAGTTCGCTCCCAGGAACTTTGACTACCACCAGAGATCCAACCACCATTATCGTTGTCAAAATTTGCTGTGTAGCTCTTATTGGTACTTTCGTCAAGAGAGTAATTAGGGACAACATAAATATCTTTAGTAAAGCTTGCGGGGCACCCTGTAGTTGCATTGGCACCAGCTTCGGTAATAACGTCTAACGAGATGGTATATGTACCAGGGGAGGTGTATTGATGTTGCACATTTCTACCCGTTGCGATCTGTCCGTCACCAAAATCCCAGCGCCAATTTTGAATTTGGCTTTCATCTAAACCGGAGTTATTTAGTTCACCCTGAAATTGCACCTGACTATCGCCACACACATTCGTCCATGTAAAATCGGGCTCTGGAAATTCTAATACAGTAACGGTTTCAGTATCATATGTTCTTTCACATCCTTCACCCGAAATGGCAGTTAATCTAACTGTAAACTCACCGGTGCCTTCAAAAATATGAATTGGTTCTCTAAAGGTGCCAGTTGTTTTGCCACCATGAGTACCCGCAGGTATATTATCATCAACCGGACTTATTGGTAAGACTCTTCCATCGCCAAAATCCCAACCTATTGATATGATATCCACTCCTGCAGCGGCTGGAAGAGATGCCACTTGTGAGACTATTTCAATGGGCTCGTTTTCACAAATTCTATCATTTACGACATCAAAATTTAAGTCATAATCAGGATAAATATATAAATCCTGCTCTATGATATTTGAGCAGTTGGTAGTTGCATCTTCATACTCAAATTCTACTGTATAGGTTCTGTCAGGTTGAATAGTGACAACACTCGGGTCAAAGATTGCACGCCCATTACCAATGTTGGTTACTGCATTGTCTATAGCAGCTGTCTTGCCTCTGAATATTCCATCCACTTCACTTCCCAGTAATTCTATAAGTCCATCTGATCTACAAATATTTCCATCGCTGTTCAATATGTCTATTGAGAGTTGAGGTGTTGGGTTAACTCTAACATTTACTACTTCAATATCGCTACAGGTGAGGCTGCCATATTGAAAATCGACATAATAAGTAATTTCATATATGCCAGGGCCCAGTACTGCGGGGTCTATGCTTGGGTTCGGAGAAAATGGTTGAGCGACCCCATCGATAAACCAGGATACAGAGTCAGCACCTACTGGAACTGTAAATTGAAAGTTTTCGACACCTTCATTTTCACAAAGATCTACCTCCAGATTAGATATGATTGCCTCTGGAGATGACCTAATAATATAGCTGACAGCGTAAGCTGGACTCTCACAACCATTGAGCGTTTGGGTCACATAAAATAAATCGTTTGTGGTGCCGGTATTTTTGGGGTCAAAAGTTTCACCATTACCAATTACATTGGTCAGAGAAGCATCACTATACCAGGTAAATAAAGCTCCTGTTTCTCCCGCTACACTTAAAGGTGGGTTTATGCCAGTGGAAGCGCATTGATCGATATTATTAGCAAAAGGTGCATCTGGTGTTTCGTAAATAACAATGTTTCTTGTTAATGTAGATACACACCCGGCACCATCGGTAAATGTATAGGTGATAGGCACATTTAGAGGACCAAAACCGCTAATAGAAGCATCTGAAAAGAAATCTGGTCTAAAAATAAAATTTCCTGAGGAAGGTTCCGAAACACCATCACCGGTAAATTCCCCACCAGCTGGAGTCCCTACAAGGTCTACTTGTGTCTCAGTATTACAAAAGACATTATTCAGTATTTCAACCCCTGCTCTTTCCAATTTAAAATCAGGATCAGGTAGTTGTCGAATTTCGGTATCGTCAGCAAACCAGTTTATGATCCTTGTATCAGTAGTTACGAAAGGAGGAAAAAATGGAATGGTAATGGTTATCGTTACGGTTTCTCTCACTCTTACTGTCAAGTAAATAGTATTGTTTACGCCTCTTAGCGACTTGGCAGTTTCAGGGTTGAAAGTATGAGATGCAGATGGTCCGGTATTACTACTTACAATTCCATCTCCTATAATGTCATAATACTCTCTATTTATTTGTGTGACTGTATTTCCCGATCCAAAACTATTGTTGGGAGGTGGTACGGGAGGGTAGTTAATTGTTTGATTACCGTATGTTTGCTCGTCACAATAGACATTAAGAAGACCTTGAATAACTTGATTAGGATCATATACGGTGAATTCAGAACTAGCAGTAGCTGAACAACCACCTTTGATGACATTATAATTGACTGTTACATTTTGTTGGTTGTTTACAAATGTATTTGGATTAAAAAAATAATCATCTAGATTGTCTTTATAGACCCCAGGGCCGGAATATTCAAAAGAATCTGGAGATTCATTCGAAGTTCCCTCTGTCAGTGGAAAAGGAGGGGCATCCCATGGAAATGTATTTTGCGAAGGGTTGAATACAGGAGTGAGATCAATTGTAGATATCATAATTGGATCACTATCACTTGTGCAACCATTTGGTAATCTAACCCTTACACTCACTGTACTACCATCAGCAATAGAATCAATTGAAAATGTGTTAGATAATCCTTGATCGTAGAACTCATTAGTTGATCCGTCAAATATTATAAACGTATAATTACTGGCACCTGTTGGTTCTACAGAAAAATTAAATACATCAGTGTAACAAGCTTCATTCCCTGGTTTATCAGAAACTAAAAATGGTTTGTCCGGGCTTTCGTTTACGTTAATTGTTATCTCTCCATACTCAGTGCAAGAACCTCCTGTGGCAGTTACAGATACCACACTACCATCGTTGAAAGAAAATGAAGGAGTGAAGATACCACTACCACTACTTTGGGCTACGTTGCCATTAACTCTAAAAGTGTAATTAGAAGCTCCTGTGGCATTCGCAGTGAATGTGATGGCATCATCAGAGCATATAGTGTTGTCTGCATCATCACTTGAGAAAGACAGCGTGCTGGCCGTACTACTCAGACTACCGTGCGAGTTTGCATCTGCTACACCATTCCCATTCTGTACAGCTGTACCACCGGTTCTTAAGATATCACCGGAGGAGGGCGTGGTGGTTGCACGAACCCTAAGATCTGAGATTACAAACTGATCAGTACCTGAAGTACCTGTTATGTCGTAGAAAACAATTATGTCTTTGCTATTATTTGCCACAGTGACATTGGATATGTCGCTACCAGAAGAGGTTATGTTTGCCGAGCCGGGTTGTAATTCAAAACCTGAAGGAGCAGATAGTATGAAAGTTTGTGTAGTTCCAGTGCCAAAGTCGTTATCAGCAGCTTCTGACACAGTAATATCACCTAAATCAAAATATGGACCGCTAGTACATAAGTTGAGTGTCGGCCCTGAAACACCTAAGCCAAGTGTTGTGAATGTCCATTGAGAGGAATTGGTGCCTGAAAAATTGTTACCTGCAAGGTCTTCAAAAAAGTCATTTCCAACCCTGACATTGTATTCTGTGGATGACTGAAAGGTGTAGCCTGAAACATCGATGTTTACTGTGTTATTTATGATGCTAATTTCAGGGTCTGTTTTATTAAAAGTCTGGACAGTCGAACTACCGATTCTCAACCGGATTCTAGTATCGTTGTTACTAGATGGGGTAGGGTCTAATTGAACATTTTCATTAAATACTAATTGTAAATTGCCTAATGAAACAGAAACATCAACTGCATTATCATTGGGTGATAGATTTAAAATCTGAGGGTCATCATTGTCATAAGTAATTTCATTATCTGTGCTAGAGCTTGCTTCGGAGGGTTCATTGAGACCACCTGTTGCGTTGGCAGCGCCCGCATTTATCGTAACCACCACAGTACCCTGGTTACCTGCAGTCATATTAGTGCTAGTGACTGCTACTTCATAGGTGGTGCCGTCTGAAGGTGCAACCTCAGTAACTGTAGCACTAAAGGTACCGCCTAAACTCCCTGCAAAACTTAAATCTGAGTCATCAGCGAATCCTGAGACGGGCTCACTGAAGATAACAGTGTATAGAAGGGGATTGTCGTTTGAAGGATCATCTTGAGATGCTTCCTGATTAATCGTAACTGAAGGAGAAATTCCGACAAGGGTAACAGTGTTGTCAGTGCTTGTACTTGCTACATTCGGATCATTTGGAGCAGCTACAGCATTTGCTGCATTTGCGTTAACACTTGCTGTAATAGTACCTACACCGGTGGCTCCATTCACTGATAATGTATAGGTAGTGCCATCCATAGGGCCTGTTTCAGTCACAGTTCCAGATAACGATCCAGGAGCTGTTCCTCCATAAGTAATCCCGCTGTCATCGATAAAACCTGAAACGGCTTCACTAAAAATTATGGTAAACTCTAATGGCTGTGTTGAGGCCGGATCTGCCTGTGTAGAAGCCTGATCTATGGTTACAGTAGGTTGTGCCAATAAACTGACACTACTCCATAGAATGAGCAATATGAAGATGAAATTCTTTTTAAACATGCCAACTACTTTTTGTAACTCTAGTTTATTAAACTACCATTTTGATCAGTCTTAATGAGCACCATAGAGCTTACACCCTGTAATTGTGAGGTGCCGAATATCACATACCCACCATCGCTATGCTGCTTTATTACTCCATCAAGCTCATTCCCACTTCCTCCCAGGTTTTTGCTCCAGACTTCATTCCCATTAAAATCAGTTTTTATGAGGTAAAAGTCATTGCCACCGTTGCCAATGGTTGTATTGCTGGTGATTCTGCCCAGTATAATATTACCACCGTCTTGTGTGGCATCTACAGATAGACCTTTGTCACCAGCTGTTATATCATAAGTTGTTTCAGCATTGGCAATAATATCACCTGAGCTGTTAAGCCTCAAAAGCAAAATATTGCCATTTGAGTCATCATCATCCGTTTGGGTTCCTACCACAGAAAAACCCGTAAAATTTTTCACAATATCTTCTCCTCGGTAGTTTTCAGGCAAGGTTCTTCCGTACAGATTATTATTGACAAATTCTGATCCTGACTCAATGACCGGCACGGTGATGTAACTATCAAAATCATCTTCCGCTGGTACGATGGCTGATCCCACCCAGATCATCCTCGAATCGTTTGTTTCGAGCAATGACTTTCCATTTTCATAATTACGATTAATGAGTGAGTATTTTTTTAAGGAAGTGGTCGATAGGTCATCAGTATTTAGAGACCATAATACTGCACTTTCGCTGTCATCTTCATTTTCACCGGCCCCAAGTAAGATCAATTCTCCAGATGCATTTAAATATGCCGATGATGTACTATGATCTAACTCATTTGCTTCATTGCCAAAAGAAACCGAATCGATAATATTTCCTTCTAAATCGGTTTTTATGACATACATGAGCGTTAAGGTTTCGGTAGGTGTGAGACTTTTGATACGATCGCCTGCTACAATGTAACCGTCTGCTAATGGTACAATAGAAGCCGCTTCTGTTTGCTCAAATGTTGTTGACCACACTGTATTTCCCATAGGGTCTAGTTTATACATAATCGCGGTCACGCTATCTTCTATTACAGAATTACCGACACATACATATTCAAGGTTATCTTCCAGTAGAAAGTCTTTACCCTCATAATTACCCATGCCACTAAAAAACTTGATGAAGGTAAGCCTTTCTGTAGGTTCAACTGCATCTATTCCTGAGCAACCCATAATTGCAACTATCAGTATGATTAAATAGGGCCTCATTTAACTTTTAGTTTTTTAGGTATGTATTTGTCGAATAAATAGCCAATAAGATGAATAGATACCGTATTGGTCTTAAATTCACTATCTGCATATCGCCAGTTCCACGTCAACAGCGGGTCGACTTCCAGTGCTTCTTTCTGATCAGAAAAATTAGTAAGCCCGTAGTTAAACCGTCCTTCTAAGACATAATAGCCTTGTCCTATAGGAAATTTAACTCCTGCACTTGCCGTGGCATTTAGGCTAAACTGAGTTCTCATCTCTGAGATGTCTCGCGTGTCTACTTCAACACTTTGCTCGTTTACAATATTTCTTTCTACCTCAAGCTCTGATGCTAACAAATAGGCAGGTGTTACCCCAACAGATACATAGGGCAAATAATATTTATCAGCGATTTGATACTGAAGATTTATGGGTAATTCAATTAAGGATTGCTGTTCTGTGGCCACTATGTCAGATATTCCAGGAATGAATTCTTCGTTGTCATACCTGAATGTGGTGATTGAATAAAAAGCCTCAGGGTTTAAACTTAAGCCATTCCCCAGAGGTACTTCAAAAACTACCCCACCTCTAAAGCCTAGGCGTGGTTCATACTCACCTCTGGAATCAGCGCTGTTTAAACTATTTGTGCCATTTGCAGAAATGGCATTTACATACGTATAATTCGCACCGAGTTTTATTCCATATCTAAAAACCGGCCAGGTTCTGAATGTTTGGTATAAGTTGATCAGTTCGCTTGGGTCGGCTTCGTTGTTTATTCTAAATCGAGGATTTTCCCTCAATAGTGCCAACATCGTTTCATCGGCTTTTGTGGGTTCATCGAGATAGATGTAAGAAAGAATTAATAGTCTGTAAGCCTCTGTTTTTTCTTCTTTGGTAAACCCATTCCTGATACAACTTTCTAATAATGATGGCAGCTCGTGTACACGCCCTTCATCATATACAGTACGTGCTTGCCTTAGCGTTTGCGTACATACGGTTTGCGCCCAGGAGGATAAGCTGATGAAACTGATAAAAAGAACTGGTAAAATTTTTTTCATTTATCCTGACAGGTTTTTTCATAAGGTACATCATCACCGACAAAGGCTTGCCACTCATCTTCGGTCATATTTCTATCGATTTTACTACAAATTTTATCTGTCATGACTTCAATATTAGTCGGCCAGGCTCTCACCACGGTTTCTTTAGTACCGGCTAGTATTTGTTGTCCGTTAGGGGTAAAAGCGATAGAAAATACCCAGTCAGGGTGATCTTTTAGCGTAATAGGTTGTGCATTGAGTCTTTTTCGATTCCAAAGCCTCACAGTTTTGTCTCTGGAGGCAGTTGCTATAAAGCGCCCGTCTCGGCTAAACTCGATGGCTTCGATCGGTGAGCTATGCCCTACAAGCCTTGTAACTCCTTGGTTACCAAATAACTTAAATACCTTTATCAGGCCTGTCTCGTCACCAATGGCAACCTGGTTATCCTGGCTGGTAGCAATGTTGAGTACCTTAGCACCATTATTATATATCTCTGACTGAGCAAAGTTTCTTTGTGTATCGAAAAGGTAAATTTTTCCGTTATTGCCAGCGGCTATTATATAGTTGCCATCATTACTGAGCGCTATATCATTGAGCCTTATATTGCTTGTAGCAACTTCATTTACTTCGTTGAAATTGGAGTATTTTATGCTTTTACCACCTTTATCAAGCGTATAAAAGCCCTGGTCATCTGGTGTAATAATTAGATTCCAAACGCTACCTTCAAAACCATCTAATTGTTTTGGTTCATTTTTGCCACTTGTCTGTAAAATTTCCACATAAGATGCACCTGATCCTCGGTTAAACTCACCACCTGCAATCAGCCGGGAGTTGTCAGAGGTTACAGCCAATGATCTTACAACATGATTTTGCCTACGACTAGAGGCCAGTGTATCGGCCACACGCCGTTCTCCCTGTAACGACCATTTTAGTATTTTACCTTCAGTATCGGCTGAGAAAACCAAATTTCCGTTAGGAGAGGAGGTAAGAGTCCGAATACCTTTTTCATGTCCTTCGAGACTTTTTACCAGAGGATCATCCAATTCTTTTATCGCATAATACAGACCATCGTATATGTCGTTATCATAAGGGTCACCTTCATACTTGGAGTTAAACAAATAAGCGTGTTGTGCCAAAAGCCCTTTTAATTCTTTCTGTTCCGTTCTCAATTGGGTCGACTTCAGACCCATAGCTTTGCCTAGAGCCAGATATCTCAACCGATCAGCAGCCGCTTTAGCTACGATTGCTTCACGCTCTCTTACTTTGGCTAATTGTTCGTTTTTTTCTGCTTCAATACGCTTTTCCTCTGCCAGGGCAGCATTTCTTTCTGCTGAAGCTTCACCAGCCTCGGCTCTTATACGTTGTTGTTCAGCATCTTGCTTAGCAAGTAAAGCAGC
>NZ_SMMD01000606.1 GCF_009711475.1 Fulvivirga aurantia | reverse complement strand
TTGTGACAAAAAAATAAAAATAAATTTTTCAGGAAGCTGAAACTGCCTTAATTGGCACTGATCTCTTTCTTTACTTTATCGATAAAATCGTGGGTAGGGCCTATATTACAGGCTTTTTTAAAGCTGCTAAAGAAAGATTGATCGGTAACATTCTCTTTACTCGTTTCCTGAGATAATTTTTCTTTTGCTCTGCTCAGTAGTTTACGGCAATTGTCTTTTTTCTTATCGAAAATGCTTTGCAACTCGTCATAGTCGAAATCAAACAACTCACGTAATACGAAAATACCTCTTTCTATAGGTTCAAGTTTTTTGTGTAATACCGTAAGAGCAGCAGATACCTCATTATCAAGATCGAAGTTGAAAAACTCTTTTTCTTTATACCAATCAATTAAATCTGCCGGATTAAGGTTTTGTAAACACTCATCCCTGGTGCGTTTAATTTTTTCGATATGATTGAGGCAGTTGTTTTTTACTGATGTAATTAAATACGCTTTGGTATTATTGATCTTCTTGGTGTCAATCGTCAACCATTTCATCAAAGTATCTTGCACGATATCTTCCGCATCGGCAAGTGAGCCTACCATTTTATATGCAATAGATTGCAATAAGGGCTGGTATAGTGCTATGGTCTGACTTTGATTCATTGTGAACTACAAAGGTACAATTATTAAGAGAATTTAATTCATTAATCGCTTCGTGAGACTATTAAATCTCCAAAACATCACTACAGCCACAATTGTAAGACCTATGAGAAGGCCATACCAAACACCTTCAGCACCCATATCGTAATGAAAAGCAAGTAGATAGCCTGTAGGTAAAGCTAACACCCAGTATGCCACGAAGGTTAAGATAGATGGTATTTTTACGTCTTCTAAGCCTCTTAAAGCCCCTAGGCTAAGCACTTGCACACCGTCAGAGATTTGGAAAAAGCCTGCAATCACAAGCAGAGAAGCAGCAATTTCGATTACCTCAGGATTATCGATGTACAGACCAGGGAAGAAATATCTGCCTAAAATGAATGTTAAGGCACAAACGCTCATAAAGGCGATAACCATAGCATAAAGCGTAAAAGCAGCAGCACGCAATGTATGCACATCATTTTTACCTAGTTGATTGCCAACTCTCACAGTGGCCGCTGCAGATAGTCCCGAAGCCATCATATAACTGATGGCCGCTAAGTTTATGGCTATTTGGTGTGCTGCTAGTTGTTCTGTGCCGATCCATCCGATCATAATTACTGCAAAGCCAAATGCGCCTACTTCGAACACGAATTGAAAGCCAGCTGGTAGACCCAGGCTGAGTAACTTTCTAATAAGTGTTTTGCTATAGTTACCAATTGCGAAACCCAATTTAAATGGTTTGAAGTTTTTGCCGTGATAGATATAAAGCGCAATCCAGCCGGCTAAAATAATTCTTGAAATGAAGGAGGCCCACCCGGCTCCATTGAGGCCCATGGGCTCAAAACCGAGTTTACCATAAATGAGAATATAATTGAGTCCTACGTTTATAAGGTTAGAGCCAATGACGATGAGCATGGCTTGTTTGGTGTAAGATAGCCCCTCTGCAAACTGACGAAATGTTTGAAAGAGCATGAGAGGGATCAAAGAAAGAGTTACAATGTTGAGGTACGGCAAAGCCATGTCTACAACATCAGGCGGCTGATTGAGTACATACAAAATTGGTCCTCCCACGAGGATAATTACAAATAAGACAATACCGGTAATGGTATTAATCAATAAAGCATGTTTCAGCAAGTCACTGGATTTGTTGGTGTCTTTCTCACCATCAGCGGCAGCTACCAACGGAGTGATGGCGTATGATACACCGATTCCAAACATCAGTAGTAAGTGAAATATTACATTAGCTAAAGAAGCCCCAGCCAGAGGTACCGCCCCAAGCTGACCTACCATTACACTATCAGCAACATTTACCATCATATGCCCAAGTTGACTCAGCATCACTGGGTATGCCAGTAAAAAATTGCGCTTCAAATGCGATATATAATTTTGCTTAGTCATAAAAGCTCAAACCGACATGAGTCAGGATTGCATGTGGATTAATTAAACTCATTAAGTCGATTTTCGCGCATACGGGCTAATTTCAAAATTGCCGCAACACTCATGCTATCAGTAATTTCTCCATTCATCACCATTTCTAGTGCCTCATCAAAAGGCAGTTTCATTACTTTCAATTCTTCAGACTCCTCTGGTTGCGCGTCACCCTCAGTAAGGTCTTTGGCCAAAAAAATAAAGGCCTCTTCATCGGTAACTGAGTTTGAGGTGTGTATTTTCATTATAATCTCCCAGCTCTTTGCTGTCAGGCCGGTTTCTTCTTTAAGCTCACGTTGGGCTGCCTCCATCATATCTTCATGCACTGGTCCGCCACCTTCCGGGATTTCCCATGAATATTCATCAAGCGTATAGCGATATTGGCCTACCAACCAGGTATTGCCTTCTTTATCTATAGGAATGATCCCAATGGCTTTATTTTTAAAATGGACTTTGCCGTATATGCCTTCGCCACCACCGGGGTTGATGATGTCGTGTTCTTCAACACGTATCCATGGATTGTCATACTTCTCTTTCTTCTTCAGTGTCTTCCAGGGGTTGTTTACTTTTGCCATGCCGCAAAGCTATTAATTTCGAGACTAAAGACTGGCTTTCTTTCTTTTAATCAATTGTAAACATAATTTTACAGCATGCTTAAAGCTCATTTTTCTGAAGATAAACTAGAAGCAGGTTGTGATGAAGCAGGCAGAGGTTGTCTGGCAGGTCCGGTGGTAGCTGCTGCAGTGATTTTGCCTCGCGGATTTCAACATGAAGACCTCAATGATTCTAAGCAACTGTCTAAGAAAAAAAGAGATCGTATTCGTTTAGAAATCGAATCAGAGGCACTTGCCTGGGCTGTTGCTTTCGTGGATAATGAAGAAATTGACCAGCTCAACATTTTAAATGCATCTTACCGCGCCATGCAGCTCGCTGTAGATCAGCTCAAACAACAGCCAGAATTACTCCTTATAGATGGTAACCGATACAAACCGCATAATGACATACCTTTTGAGTGCATAATAAAAGGTGATGGCAAGTATTATTCTATAGCTGCAGCATCGGTGTTGGCCAAAACTTACCGTGATGAGTTTATGGAAAAAATAGCTTTGGAGCACCCGCAGTATGAGTGGGAAAAGAATAAAGGCTATCCTACAAATGCACATCGGGAAGGTATAAAAATGATAGGCCCATCTCCTTATCATCGCAAAAGTTTCAGATTGTTACCCGAACAGTTAGAACTCTTTACTTAATTTTTTTCTAATGTGTCTCATCTTATTCGCTCATAAAGTTCATCCAAAATATAAGCTTATTGTAGCAGCCAATAGAGATGAATTTTATGCAAGGCAAACTCAACCAGCCCAGTTCTGGGAAGATAACCCCGAGATTTTAGCAGGACGCGATCTGGAAGCCGGTGGCACATGGATGGGAATAAACAAGTCTGGATCTATTAGCATGTTGACAAACTACAGGGATCTGTCCAATATAAAAGCAGAGGCACCCTCACGAGGTCATTTGGTGAGCGATTTTCTGACTAATAACGACAATAGTGAATCGTATCTAAAAAAGGTTGAGAGTAGTGGAGAGTCTTATAATGGCTTTAACCTGATTTGTGGAAATAGCGATGAATTGCATTATTATGGCAATTATCAGCAAGGGGTGCACAAAATAACTCCTGGTTTTTACGGCTTGAGTAATGCTCTACTAGACACACCCTGGCCAAAGGTAGAGCGAGGTAAGTCTAAGTTAGAAAATATTGTGAGTAAGGATTTTGAAGTCGAGACACTCTTTGAAACCCTATATGACGACATTAAAGCCGAAGATAAAAACTTACCAGATACTGGCGTAGGTCTGGAAATGGAGCGTATGTTGTCACCTATGTTTATCAAAAGCCCAAAGTATGGCTCAAGGTGCAGTACCGTACTTTTGATTGATAATGATGATCAGATCACCTTTGTTGAGCGTACTTATGACATCAATAATTTCTCTCACACAGACCGAAAGTTTCTACTCTCTCTTTAGTCATTAGCCTTTTATGAGTATAGAATATTTTGTTTGAGCCGATATTTTGCTATCTTTACAAACCGACCAGTCGGTCTTAAAATTATGAAAGGACTTAGTACACGTGAGATGATCATTCAAAAATCAGCGGAGCTGTTTAATACATACGGCTACCACGCGTGTTCTTTGAGCCATATTATGAAGGCGACTAATTTAAAGAAAGGCGGCATATACAATCACTTTAAAAACAAAGATGAAATAGCGGTTGAGGCCTTTAATTACAACTATGATCGCGTACTTAAAAGATTTAGAGATCGCTTAAATAAAGTTTCTAAACCAACAGATAAGCTATTTGCGGTTATTGATGTGTTTGTGTCTTTCGTAGATGATCCGATGGTAAAAGGAGGTGGCTGCCCCATATTTAATACTGCTATGGATGCAACGAATACACATCCTGAGCTCAAAGAAAAAGCGCAACAAGGCATTTTAGGCTTAAAAACTTATATAGAAATAAAA
>NZ_SMMD01000853.1 GCF_009711475.1 Fulvivirga aurantia | reverse complement strand
TTTAAGCCAATACACAATGCCTCTGCCTTAATAGACCTTAGCGCATGTCGCACCGATTTTCTGTTTCTACCAATATTGTGGCTATCCATAGCTTTTGATAAATAGTAATAAGCAAATGGATCGAATCTCTTATTGAGCTTTTGCCCCTGGTATCTCTGATAGCTACTGGCTTTGAAGTCATCAATTTTGTCATCAAAATCAGTCTGAGTTTTTCTATAAGTATTTTGATGCCTGTAAGAAAGCATAGCTACCGCCCTGGCAACCTCCAGCCCCTGCCCATTGAAGTTGCTGGCCTCGAGTGCCATGCGTTGTGTCTCATTAAAAGCTATACCCCAAGCCGAATGTCGGGCATTGGTAGCGATAGGGCATATATACTCAAACCGATGGGTGTCAGTCACTGCCCACTCCAAAAGTTGCTGCCCACCCAGAGAACCACCAATGCCAAGGTGAATTTTCTCAATCCCGAGGTGTTGTTGTACCAGTTGGTGAGCTTTTACCATATCCCTGATGGTGATATGCGGGAAGTTGATACCGTAAGCTTTTCCAGTAATTGGATTTATACTTGCCGGCCCTGTTGTGCCATAGCACGAACCAAGTATATTAGCACAAACCACATAATACTGCTCCGTATCCAACCATTTTTGTGGACCGATCAACTCACCCCACCAATCCAGGGGGTTCGCATTGGCAGTCAGGCCATGAAAAACCCAGATGACATTGTCACCAGATGCGTTGAGTTTGCCATGTGTAGTGTAAACAATCTCCAGTTTGTGGAGTGTGTCTCCACACTCCAAACCAAACTGTTGATCATAATTAAACAAACTGGTATCAGACAACGGCTGTATCGGATGCTTTGATTGTGTTAAAGGCATTTTCTAAATCAGATTTAATGTCATCGATATGTTCAATTCCCGCTGAGATTCGAAGGAGATTAGGCAATACGCCTGAGGCAATTTGCTCTTCGCTGCTCAGTTGCTGATGCGTAGTAGCCGATGGCTGAATGATGAGAGTCTTCGCATCTCCAACATTGGCAAGGTGGCTTACAAGTTTCAGGCTGTCAATAAATGCTGAAGCCTCTTCTTTACCACCTTTTATAATGAAAGAAAGCACGCCACCAAAACCCCGTTTTAGATATTTAGTGGCTAATTCATGGTAACTACTACTTTTAAGTCCGGGATAGTTGACCGATTCAACCTGTGGATGGCTTTCCAGCCACTGAGCTAAAGCAAAAGCATTTTCTACAGTACGATCTACCCGTAGAGAAAGCGTTTCTAAACCCTGTAGCAGTAGAAATGAGTTAAATGGACTTAAGGCCGGCCCAAAATCTCTCAGGCCTTCAACTCTTGCTCTGATGGCAAAGGCCACATTGGGTAGACCAAGCTCGTTATCAAAGCCAAATGTTTCCCAAAACTTAAGGCCATGGTAGCCTTCAGAAGGCTCGGTAAATTGAGGGAATTTACCATTACCCCAGTTAAACTTTCCACTGTCAATAATCACTCCTCCGATTGAAGTGCCATGACCCCCAATCCATTTGGTGGCTGAGGCTGTAACAACAGCTGCCCCGTGCTCGATAGGCCTAAACAAATATCCTCCAGCTCCAAAAGTATTGTCAACCACCAGCGGGATATCATACTTTTCGGCTAGTTCTGAGATTTTGTCAAAATCAGGCACATTGAAGCCTGGGTTGCCAATGGTTTCGAGATAGATGGCCTTGGTGTTTTTATCGATTAAAGTCTCAAAGTGCTCAGGTTTGTCACTTTCTGCAAAGCGGGCTTCGATACCTAATCGTTTGAAAGCAACTTTGAACTGATTGTAACTGCCGCCATAGAGAAATGGTGTAGAGACAAAATTATCTCCTACGCCCAAAATGTTATTGAGCGCGATAAATTGAGCAGCCTGACCGGAACCGACTGCCACCGCAGCAACACCACCCTCAAGCGCAGCAATCCGTTGCTCAAACACATCCGTGGTCGGATTCATGATGCGTGTGTAAATGTTACCAAACTCTTTTAGGGCAAATAAATTGGCTCCGTGCTCTGCGTTTTTAAAGGTGTAAGATGTGGTTTGGTAAAGTGGCACCGCACGAGATCTTGATGATTCTTCAACATTTTCGTATCCGGCATGCAGTTGTAGTGTTTCGAATTTTAATTGTGTACTCATGATTGTGATATTTTAATTAAGTGAAAGTTTTATTGGTGTTTTATTGCTTAGGTTGTCGTTTACCGGGCAGCGAAGCTCAATCTCTTTAAGCCATTTTGTTTCCAATGCCTTATCAAGCTTTGTGGAGGTGCTGAGCCTTACATGCAGGTGCTTATAGCCTGCCCTGTCCTTGAAGTTGGTTCCAAACAATCTGTCTGGGTTTAGGTCTCCTTCTATGTTTATTTGTAAGTCTTTGAGCTTTATTTGGAGCTCTTTGGCCACGATATGGGCCACTACATTGATGCAACCGGCATAGCCAGCCAAAATGTATTCTACTGGGTTAGGAGCCTGATTTGTGCCGCCCAGTTCCTGAGGCTCATCAACTACGAGTTGAAAGCCACGTGTGTTGATCTTTGTTCTTGCGGGGGATTCGCTCTGCGAACTCACCGAAAAGGTAAGTGTCTGAGACATGTTTATTTGTATTAAGTAAATTGTGAGAAAGAATGATGTATAGCCTGAGGGGTAAGAAAATGGCATAGCAATACCACGACCCCAAACGGGACTAGCTTAGATTAACTGATGCAGCTAGCTTAGAATTAGCTATTGCAACAGCAACAAATACACATGCAAGAGGTGATCAATGACTGGATTGACTTTGTGAAAGTAGCGAGAAGGCCGGTCTGATGTTGAATTGATCTTTTCATTATTATCAATTTATATTTTCCCCCGATCATCACCTGATGAACTTTCCTGGGATCAGGATTTAGCACCTTTCCGAACTATGATATCCTTCGGATGGTTGCTAGCGCTTCTCAGAGCCTGTCTCTCCACGCTTCTTTATAAATCGATTATCTCGAAGTGAGTATATCGAATGATGATGTAAACGTAATTACAGATTAAGTGGTATGCAAATATTTCAATTATTTTTTGTTTATAGTGAAGTGAAATAAGATGGCATGGGTATATCGGCCATCGTGCGCAGTCCTGGTTGCGCTTTCAAAATACTTTTGGTCGCATTTATAGCTATGGCGCAAGTGGCAACATCTCCATTTACACCACCCTCTATTTTAGATGTAATATTAGGAGAGCCTTTGATTTTTATTTCATCATAAGACTCTGGCTCACCAATAGTGGCCTGAAAAGTTAAAGTGATTTTAGGTTTACCCTTTATATACCCTGTGCCAACCTGCCTTACACCGCTAGCATTGCCTTTTTCGATTACCAGGTTTTGATCTTCAATTCGCTGCTCGGCTATTACCGGCATAATTAGGTCTTCGACTTTGTCAAGCTTCCAGCCAAGGTTTGACGCTATAAATTGGATGGACTCTGTAAGGCCGACATGTCTTAAAAGGCCCTTTTCTTTTCTCTTTTCAAACTCAGAAAGCGTAATACCAGCACCAATTTTTTCTCTAAAGGGGACTCGTCTAAACGAGGCATTTTGATATCTACTGACCTCAACAGCATCTACTTGCTGACAAACACTGGTTAAAAAAGTAGGTAGTGAATCCATCAGAAAGCCGGGGTTCACTCCAGTGCCTACTACTGCCACATTATTTTCCTTTGCAGCTAAGTCTATTTTTTCGGCCAGTTTTGGAGCCGTTGACCAGGGGTGACTCAGTTCTTCGCAGGTAGAAACAACCGGAATGCCATTGGCAACTAGTTCCAATACCTGGTCTGTAATTCGAGCCATATCAGAAACTGTTGTAAGTATGGCTACATCAGGTTTAGCAGACATTGCATTTTCAACGGAAGGTTGAATTTCAACGCTCGGTAAATCAGCATTTATTTCAGATAGTGAAAGGCCAATAAGATCTTCCTTTTTATCCACTGCTGCCACAGTTTCAATACCATTTCTGGCTGCAATAAATTCTGCTATTTTAATACCCAAAGGGCCAAGACCGACCTGAAGAATTCTAATATTTCCCATAGCTACTTATTGAGTACACTATCGATTTGCGGTATGAAGGTACCAATCAACTCGTTTGGAATAGGGACTGTCAGGTTGTAATGTGAAATTTTCCAGCCATTAGGCGTATAAGTAAGCACCCCTGTGCCTCTGCTGGGGCCGAGGTTGGGTGTGGCCAGTGCCTCATCAAACCAGGCTATTTTCCCATTGTCTGAAAAATAAATATAGCGCTCTTCAGGTGTAAAAGACCATGCCTTCCCTCTATCGAAATAAGGCTTGCTCCAGGGTTTAAACTCAGCCACCGTCCAGCGCTCTGTGGCGTCTGTGCCCATAAAAATGGAGCTGTCATTTTCAAAATGATTGAAATAGCGCTCAAAGTCAGCCTCGGCTGCAGCATTGTGCCAATCGTCTAGTACTTTATCTACAGCTGCTTTATCAGGAGTATAAGTGTCGGTTTTCTGAGTGTTGCATGCCACACAACAAATAATTAAAAAGCCTAATAATTGAGTTTTCATATTTTATTCTTCTATTAGTTTATAACCTTTTGTAATACCTTTCTCGATAGCCGGAATACCCTCACCCATCCAAACCGGCATAGGCTGACCCATCAGGTAGTGGTCGAAGTATTGCTGCATGCGCACATTAAAATCCCGGATATTTTCCCATTTGGTTGGCCAATGAGGTTCTCCGTTGTAGTTGAGCATCCAGGCAGGTTTACCGAGTCTACGCATAGCCACAAACATTTCAATCCCCTGGTACCAGGGCACATGGCCGTCAGCATCGTTGTGCATTAGAAGCAAAGGTGTATTTATTTTGTCGACATAAAACAAAGGCGAATTTTCTATATATCGCATGGGGTACTCCCAAAGTGTGCCTCCAATTCTGCTTTGCGTATGCTCGTACTGAAACATACGACTGAGGCCCGTCCACCATCTGATGCCGCCATAAGCACTGGTCATGTTGGCCACGATAGCACCCGCTTCGGCAGCAGCAAACATATTGGTTTGTGTAACCAGATAGGCCACCTGATACCCGCCCCAGCTGTGGCCTTGAATGCCAAGACGATCCTTATCGATAAAGCCTTTAGCAATAAGTGAGGTAACGCCAGGCATAACTGCATTATAACAGCTTTCTCCCGGATAACCTGTTTTATATACAATATCAGCAATAAACACAACATAACCTCTGCTGGCATAGAAAGCCGGATTGATAATTGACCTGATCGGTACGGCACCCCAATGACGGTTTAGGTTGTGAGAGTTACGCTCATAGAAGTAGGTAATCATTGGGTACTTCTTATTAGGATCAAAGTTTTCTGGCTTGTAGAGCAAACCCTCCAATGGTTTTCCATCGAGTGAGGTCCATTTGTAAACTTCCACGCTACTCCACAGATAGTTATCGATTTCGGGATTGGCGTTGCTTAGCTTATTGGTAAACTTAAAGCTCAAGTCACTTGCCAGCAGATCAGGAAATAAAGTATGGCTCTCCTTGGTATAAAAGATTTGCTCAGTGTTTTCGGCCTTGGTTGGCTTTGAAAAGGCGTATTGGCCTGTAATGAGATTTTGTAGTTTATTTCTTTTTAGGTTGAGGGAAGCAAAACCTTCATTTCTAGAGTTTTCATTAAAGGTATGGATCAAAAGAAAGTCAGGGTTTATCGACTCTTCTTCCGGGTCTAAGTGAACATAGCGATGACGAGTTTTGCTATTTCTACCATCTGTTATTTTCTCAGGCTTCTCTTTATTTTCCGGATCAAGCTTCCAAATATCATAGCGGTCGTAGATCAAAAAGTGTTTGTCATCTTCAGTCCAGCCGGCAGCACCGTAAGATGATGGGAGGTTTGGCTGATCGAATAGTTCGTCAGCCAGCGAGACATCTATTTCTTCAGAAAGATTAAAGCTTTTTTTCTTGTCAATGGCATAGCTTGTCCATGTAGTGTCTACAGCATTAACCCAATAGAGGTAATTGCCATCAGCAGAAATATCGGCAGAGCCACGCAGGTTTTGTTTTACCAGTTGACGCTCACCGGTTTCATTATTTATAAGGTATACATCCATATGTCTCGGAAAGCCCTCCCAGGAAATGTATTGTTGATAGCCTTCATAAGATAGTCCTAAACTATGTTTTGCATTGCCTTTGTCAGCCAGATTAATTTCAGGGACTTCTGGCGTTCCCAGCTGCACTAACTTATCTTGTTTGGGGTAGAATACGGCCTGATAACTTTTTTTCTGGTCTTCTTCGAGTTCGGCATTTTGTTGCGTATGCAACCTTTGATTTTTATAGTTCCAGATTTCTACCTGTATAATTTCTTCAGATAAGAGTGACGTGTCTTTAGCAAGGGGAATCGGTGCTGTTCCGAAATACAATTTTTCCTGATTATCAGAAAACATAAGGTTAGCGTGTTCGCTAACCCCCCAGTTATCGACTAGAAAAGTGGAGGAGGTATCAGCTTTTACCACGGCCGAGTCAAGGCCATCTTTCCAGTAGCGGAGTTGAAAATTTCTTATGAGGGCTTTTGTTGTGTCAACATCGGTAATGAAGGCTGCCTGCTCACCCGATTTGTCTAAACTGAGGTGCTTAAATTTACCTTTTGATTGGTGCAGTGCTCGTGTGGTATTTGTAGATAAATCGAGATAATAAACACCTTGCAAAAAAGTTGAATCCTTACCGGAGGTACTATACAATAATCGCTCACCTTCTTTAGCCAGAGAATAATCTGTGACAAAAGGGATAGTGTCCTGCTGTTGTGATTCCAGGTTTCGGATGACCAGATGGTAGCCGGTTTCCTTGCCGACTTTTTTCTCTTTCTTTGGTTTTTTAGCCGCTGTAGAGTCGCTGTTTGTCGTGTCCTTTTCGGCCTTGATCTCTTCCAATTGGTAGAAAACGTAGTTGCTCCATTTTTTTGGAACCATAAACTGCTTCAGCGCGGGTATTTTGGTCAACGAGCCTGCCTCTAAATCAAAAATGGCCAGCGTGTCTTTTGGCATTCTATCGTCTTTCGTTTTTAACCTTCTCAATGCATTTACTGAATCGAGTGCAGGTACGATTTTAAAGATGAGGTATTTTGAATCCGCACTAAATCTGGATGATTCGCCTCTTTTATAGCTCAATAATTCCTCCCCGGAATGCCTTTTTATTTTAAGTATCTGATCTCCCTTACCGGGTGTAAGGTGAAACGCTACGAAATTGCCATTCGGGCTAATGCTTTCGTTGGTAATTCTTTTCCAGGTGTCGAAGTCTTCATGCTGTAAAGCTCTTTTTTGAGCCCAGGTTGAGAAACCAATAAGTAGAGATAGGGAAAGGAAAAATAGCTTCTTCATAGAGGTACAGTTTGTGTAAATCTAAATTAGAAAAAAGCTTTGAAGGATAGCGGGTGGTTTTATGTAAGCGGAGGTTTTAGCGCAAACTGAAAGACATACAAATACCTAAACCGAAGCTTGTTGTGTAAGATCGCTTCGTCATAATTAAAACAATTCCTTCCAGGTGCCCTTCATCCAATTGTATTTCAGTGTGCTTGGTAGCGCTTTCCAAAAATATTTGTTGATTTCAACAGCAAAAGAAGGCTGCATGTAGCAGTTGATCGTGCATCCCTCACAAGCCGGAAGTCTGCCTTCCAGGGCGACTAACTTTTGCACTTTTTCTGATTGGTATAGATTAAACAAGTCATTTTCGATAGGGATCTCATCAATACCCAGGTGGTAGCAGGGCAGCATAAGTTTATTTTCGGGAGAAATTACGATGGTTGAGCTGGCAGCCCTGCAAACAGGATCATCAATATGGTTTCCTCCATCTTTTCTCAAACTTACAAAGGCATTGTTGAGGTATACATTCTTCTTCTTTGACCAGCGATTTAAGCTGCTCAAAGTCTCAGAGCTTAGCTTATGGCCGGTTTCTACATCAGCATATTCGAATACCGGATTGAGAATAAGAATTAAATCATTGGGCGCGCAAAACTTATTATATACCTCTTCAATTTGCTGCACATTGTGTTCAAAAACAGTAAATATAATATCGGGTCTTTCTCCCAGAGCTTCTGCTTTAGTAATGGATTGCTTTACGAAATCGAAACAGGCCACACCTCTCGACTTATTGTGCTCGTCTTCATCAGGTGAATCGAGTGAGAAGTGGAGCATATCGACCAAGCCTCTAAGCTTATCTGCCCACTTTGGGTAAAGCAGGCAGTTGGTGGTGAGGGTTGTAATAAATCCTCGGTCTTTGGCGAGCTTGAGCAGTTGGTCTATCTGCTGGTGGAGGAGTGGCTCGCCTCCTGTAAAGTCTATAACTTTTACACCCAGTCTTTTAAGATCATCAAGGTTTTTAGTAGCGGTTTCTATGTCGACATAAGGCGAAGGACGCTCCCAGATATCACAAAAACCACATTTTGCATTGCACCGATAGGTGACATAGTAGTTACACAAGATGGGGTGGGAGATAAGCCTCATGCACGCAAGTTAAGAATATCAGATAAGTTTATAGGCCTTTTAGCGTCAGGCTCTTCCGCTTACCTTAAGCCTATTGACTTTAAATGCATATTTTAAAAAATTGTGGGTAAACAAACACTCAATTTATGAAAAAGCTCTTTTTGCCATTATTTCTATTATTAATTTTTTCTTGTAGCCAGGCCCAACTCAAGGAACAAGCAGATGCCTTGCTACAAAAGGCCATTCCGAATAATGAACATGGTCTTTCGGTACTGGTTGCCCAGGGTGACAACATAATTTATGAGAAATACCATGGCTACTCAGAAAATGAAAGCCAGAATGCCATTGATGAAAATACGATTTTTAGAATTGGATCGGTAACAAAGCAATTTACTGCAGCCTCTATTCTCAAACTGGCAGAAAGTAATAAGCTTTCATTAGACGATCCTCTTAATAAATATATCAAAGACTTCCCGAGAGGTGATGAAGTTACGATTCATCATTTACTGACACACACCAGCGGTATAAAAAGCTATACAGATCAGCCAGATTTTATCAACACCATTGAAGAGCCCGTTTCGGTGGATGATTTGATCGAGAAAATAAAGCAATTGGGGTATGATTTCGACCCGGGCGATAAATGGAAATACAATAATTCAGCTTATTTCATTTTAGGTCATATTATAGAATTGCAATCAGGGATGAGCTACGAGGCATTTTTAGAAAAGCATTTTTTTAAGCCGCTCGGTATGAATAATACGGGCATTTACGACAACAGTAAATCTTATAAAAATGAGGCAATCGGTTATATGGCAGAGAATGGTGCAATCAAGCCTTCACTTAACTGGGACATGACATGGGCCGGAGGCGCTGGCAATTTGTACTCTACCACGCATGATTTACTCAAGTGGAATAAAGCTGTTTTTTCAGGAGAGATTCTTGAAAAAGAAAGCATTGAAAAAGCCCTTACACCGGTGCAGTTAAACGATGGCTCAAGCCACCCTTATGGTTATGGGTGGGCAATCACAGAATATCGTGGTCTTAAAGCGATTGTTCATACCGGAGGGCTTCATGGCTTTTTATCAGTATTGAGTTATTACCCGGAAATTGATGCCTCTGTGATTGTATTGAGCAATGCTTCTCCGCCACTCAATGTTGTACCAGGCAATATGGCAAAAGAGCTTACTCAAATCTTCTTTGAAGAACACCTTGAAGAGCAAGAAGAGATTTCGATGGAAGGTGCTGCGCTCGAAAAATACATAGGCAAATATGAGTACCCTGGTGGGGCAATAATGGTGGTGACTCTAAATGACGGACAACTTTATGCCCAATTAACAGGTCAGCCACGTTACGAAATATACCCTAAAGCCGAAGATGAATTTTTCTGGAAAGTTGTGGATGCTCAAGTAAAATTCTATTCTAATGAGAATGGTGAAATTACCCACGGCATGCATAAGCAGGGAGGTATGGAAATGAAAGTACCGAAGATGACGGAAAAAGAAGAGATTTCTCTTCCTTCCGGATTATTTGAAAAATATGCCGGTGAGTATTCATTAAATGGCACCGATGTAAAAATTTGGGAAGAGGAAGGTGCTTACTACACGCAGCTTCAGGGTCAGCCTAAGTTTAGAATGTACCCGATGGCAAACAATCGATTTTTCATGAAAGAATTGGCTGTTGAAGTAGAGTTTGGCTCTGGTGAGCCTGCTGAATCACTTACCATCTTTCAGGCAGGTAATGAGATGGTGGCACAGCGCAAGTAACAATTAAGTCTTGAAATATAATCAGTCGTCTGGCCACTTGAGTGGTCAGACGACTAATCAAAAAGACTTACGTCAACATACCGCCATCAACCTGGATGGTTTGGCCAGTGATGTAAGCAGACATGTCTGACC
Source organism: Fulvivirga aurantia (assembly GCF_009711475.1). Lineage (GTDB taxonomy): Bacteria > Bacteroidota > Bacteroidia > Cytophagales > Cyclobacteriaceae > Fulvivirga > Fulvivirga aurantia. The sequence goes on along the minus strand of NZ_SMMD01000853.1, from coordinate 1,253 downwards.
CAAGGAAAACACAGGCGTTAGCCACATCTTCAGGAGAGCCACCTCTTTTTAATGGAATTGCATCTCTCCAGCCTTGAACAGTTTTCTCATCAAGTTTTTCAGTCATTTCTGTTTCGATGAAACCAGGTGCAATAGCATTTGATCTCACACCTCTTGAGCCTAGTTCTAACGCTACTGATTTAGTGAAGCCAAGAATACCTGCCTTTGATGCCGCATAGTTGGCCTGACCAGCATTACCTTTAAGTCCTACTACAGAAGTCATGTTGATGATAGAGCCACCACGCTGCTTCATCATCGTTTTGGTAGCAGCTTTTACTGTGTTGAAGCACGATTTCAGGTTTACGTTGATAACATCATCCCAGTCAGACTCGCCTATTCTGAGTAATAAATTGTCTTTGGTAATACCTGCATTGTTTACAAGTATATCGAGCGAGCCAAAATCTGCCACCACGCTATCAATCAGTTCTTGTGCCGCAGCAAAATCTGAAGCATCTGATCTGTAGCCTTTAGCTGTAATTCCTTTTTCAGAAAGCTCTTTTTCTAAAGCTTGTCCTTTTTCTACGCTTGATAAATAAGTGAACGCGATGTTAGCGCCTTCTTCAGCAAAACGCTGGGCAATCGCTTTTCCTATTCCTTTAGATGCACCGGTGATCAGTGCGGTTTTACCTTCTAATAATTTCATGTTATGGTCGGTTTTATTTAGATCTCGAAATTCTTTTTTTAATAAACAGGTATATGCCACGAATTACAATGTAAACTATGAGTCCATAGCCAAAGGCATACATAAAGCCGGCAATCTCAGTGTCTTTGTAAGCTACAGCCCCGCTTAATATCACGAAGATAAACCCTACGATAAAAATGATGTAATCCTTACTATTCATGTGCCAAAGAAACTGAAATTCTGATTATCTGGCAATTATTGATTTGTTAAGGCGTAAATTATACCCATTCCAAAACTAATGACCATTACGTAGAAAACGAATCCGAACAGGTTGGCCAAAATCAGTAAAAGGTAGTGCTGCCATTTGTTTAGTTTTAACGCTACTGCGTAGAGGTAAAAGAAGTATAATGTTATAATCAGAAAGTAGAATTGAACTCCATAGAAGTCAAAATATAATAAAGGAATACTAAGTATTAGAACTATATTTCCTAAAACAAGATAGAATGTATAGGTGATGAGATGCTCTACATAATTAAAACCTCTCCTAAGAAAAAGAAAGGTAGCTAGAGCAAACAAGGGTACGCCAATCCAT